>JANMVB010000613.1:0-14418 GCA_031392305.1 Ferruginibacter sp. | reverse complement strand
ATGTACACGGAGTAGAGCAACTACAACCTAATAGTTATCAGCTACAAACCCATAACCCCGATAGTGTGCGAAAACAGTTATTAGAATTGAGTTTGAAAAATAACCTGAACATTGTTTCTTTGCAAAGTGAAACGAATAGTTTGGAGGATGTATTTAAAAGTTTGACACGATCTAATTAAATCCCTGGCAAAACGGAATTTTAATTTTGACCAATTGCTAAAAAGTTTTTTAGGGTATTGGTGCTTTCAATATTTGGTGGGTAAAGATTCACATAGGTATGCGGTACAAGGGAGTGACACAACGATGTTGACCGGGGATCAAACGTTGGTAACACAATCAAAATTTAATTTATTATTTCCATATCAATCAGCAACAAAACGCTTAAAACATAAAACAAAACAAATGAGTTACATCGCATCCATTTATGCCCGCCAAATTTTAGACAGCCGTGGCAATCCAACTGTAGAAGTTGACGTATTAACTGAAAACGAAAACCTGGGCCGTGCGGCAGTGCCAAGTGGCGCCAGCACCGGAATACACGAGGCTGTTGAGTTGCGTGACAATAATAAAAAGTTGTACGGTGGTAAGGGTGTGCTTAAAGCAGTAAAGAATGTAAATACAATTTTGGCTGAAAATTTATTGGGTTGGGATATTGCCGATCAAACAGGGATTGATGCGATGATGATTTCGCTGGACGGAACTGCCAATAAAAGCAAGTTGGGGGCCAATGCAATGCTGGCTGTAAGCCTGGCAGTGGCAAAAGCCGCAGCGCTTGAAGCAAATCTTCCGTTGTATCGCTACATCGGCGGCACCAATGCCAAAACCTTACCGATACCAATGATGAATATTTTGAATGGTGGTGCACATGCGGATAACAAAATAGATTTCCAGGAATTTATGGTGATGCCTGTTGGTGCTTCTTCATTTAGTGAAGGGTTGCAATGGGGTGTAGATATTTTTCATGCGCTGAAGGTAGTATTAAAGAAAAAAGGATTTAGTACCAATGTAGGTGATGAAGGTGGTTTTGCCCCTAACATTCAAAGTAATGAAGAAGCCATTGAAACAGTGTTGACAGCTATTCAATCTGCTGGTTATAAAACCGGCAGCCAGATAATGATTGCTATGGATGCTGCCAACAGCGAATTGTGGAACTCAAAAGAAAAAAAATATATCTTTCATAAAAGCGATGGCAAAAAAATGACCAGTGAACAACTGGTAGCTTACTGGACAAGTTGGGTAAAGCAATATCCTATTTGCTCCATTGAAGATGGTATGGCAGAAGATGATTGGAAAGGCTGGAAAATGCTGACAGAATCTGTAGGAACGAAATGCCAGTTGGTAGGTGATGACCTTTTTGTAACCAATGTTGACCGCCTGGGTAAAGGGATTCAGGAAAATATTGCCAATGCCCTGCTGGTAAAAGTAAACCAGATTGGTACACTTACAGAAACGATCAATGCAGTTACGATGGCGCAGCATAATGGTTACAATACCATCATGAGCCATCGCAGCGGCGAAACAGAGGATACTACTATTGCAGACCTTGCTGTGGCACTTAATTGCGGCCAGATTAAAACGGGATCAGCCAGCCGGACAGACAGGGTAGCAAAATATAACCAGTTGATAAGGATTGAGGAAATGCTTGCAGATAGCGCAGTTTATCCAAATGGAAAGATTAAATTTGGGAAATAAATTTGGTTCATTGTTAATGGTTCATAGTAAAACACAATATTTTTTGAAACATTACTATAAACAAAAAATGTAAATGAAAGTCTTGAATCACATTCCTTCGTTTTTAAAAAACAAATACCTGTTGGCAGGCAGTTGTTTTGTGGTGTGGATGTTTTTTTTTGATCCCAAAGATTGGAGTGCTGAATTTAGGAGAAATGCCAGGTTGAATGAGCTGCAAAAAAGTGAACAGCACCTTAGCGAAACAATCACAGAAACTAAGCTGGAGTTGGGTCAATTAAAAACAAATGCCCGGACAATTGAAAAATATGCAAGAGAAAAATACCTGATGAAAAAGGATAATGAGGATTTGTTTATTTTTTCATCCGCTGATGCTAACAAATAATTCACATATCTATACAATAATCAATTCTTTAGGTCGTTTATAATGCAGGATTTGAATAACATTTTTAAACAAGCAACCAAAATTGCCTATGCACAGTTTTACCCAGGAAGATTTGATACAGTACCTGTACAATGAATCTTCCCCCGAAAAAACAGCCTTGATAAAGGCTGCACTATATTCAGACTGGAATCTACGTGAAGAGTATGAAGTTATAAGCTCGGCATCGAAATGCCTGGAAAAACTCACACTTTCACCACGTAAAATTGCAGTAGATAATATCCTTAAGTATGCTGAAAAGTCGATAAGCTCACTTTCTGCAAAAGTATAAAAACCATTTTCGGTATTTGATGTAATTTCGTTCCGCCTCAAGGCGGGACGATTTTTTTATGACCAAAACTCAACGCTACCAATTCGTAATTAATTATTTTCTTGAACATTCACCTCACGCAGAAACTGAATTAATTTACGATAACCCATACCAGTTGCTGGTTGCAGTGATACTATCAGCGCAGTGTACAGATAAAAGAGTAAATCTTACTACTCCTTCAATTTTTAAAAAATTTCCTGATGTTGAAAGCCTCAGTAGGGCTGATTTTGAAGAATTATTCTCCCTGGTAAAAAGTATTTCTTACCCAAATAATAAAACAAAGCATTTGATTGGTATGGCAAATGCAATTGTAAATAATTTTAGTGGACAGGTGCCATTAACAGTGGAAGAGCTCATCCAGCTTCCGGGAGTGGGAAGAAAAACTGCAAATGTAATTACATCTGTTATTGATGGACAACCCAATATGGCAGTTGATACGCATGTATTTAGAGTGAGCGCAAGAATAGGACTTACAACCAATGCAAAGACTCCACTTTCTGCTGAAATGCAATTAATAAAATTTATTCCCAAAGAATATATTCATACAGCACACCATTGGCTAATATTGCACGGCAGGTATGTGTGTGTGGCCCGCAGCCCCAAATGCAGCGAATGTGGGATAAAAGATGCCTGTAAATTTTTTGCCCTTAAGATTAATGCCGAAATATAATTGGAGAAAAATCGTTTATTTTGTTACCCATGGTAAATTATGCTCCACCTATTAAAGAAATAAATAAATATTAAAGGAATTGATGGTATGAAAATATTACGAAATATTGTAGCATTTACATTGCTATTTTATCTCACTACTCAAAAAACGCTGGCACAACTAAGGAGTGATTTTAATGAAAACCCCATCATTTATGAGGCGGGTATTTCAATTGGGATTATGAATTGTTTTACAGACGTTGGTGGAAGGGGTGGATTAGGTAAAACATTTATCAAGGATCTTAACATTGGTAATACCCAATTAAGTGGGAGTATATATTTTAGTGCCCTTCATAATTTTGGAATTGGCGTAAGGCTGCAAGGTACTGTTGGTAGGATAAAAGCTTATGACAGTATTTTGAAAGATGTAAAGGTGATTTCACAGGGGCGGTACGAGCGAAGCTTGCAGTTCCGAAGTAAGATTAACGAAATTGCTTTAGTGGCAGAAATACATCCGCGTTATATTATCAATTGGTATAGAGGGGAAGAGAGGCTACCATTGGTATCGCCGTATTTTACCTTAGGGGTTGGATATTTTTCTTTTAATCCCCAGGCTAAATTGAATAATGACTGGATAGATTTACAGCCCCTGAGTACCGAAGGCCAGGGTTTTATAGAATATCCAAACAGAAAAATCTATAAGCTTAACCAATTAAATATCCCGCTGGGTTTAGGTATCAGGTATGAAATGTCGAACGTATTTAATTTACGCATTGAATTTATGCACCGTTTTTTAAGAACAGACTACCTGGATGATTTAAGCACCCGTTATATTAACCCTGCTTTATTTTCTAAATATTTTACAGGAACCAGGTTGAGCAATGCACTCGCATTAAACGACCGCCGAAGCAAATCTAATCCGCTATATCCTGTTAATGCTACAGGCGGACAGATTCGTGGAAACCCCAATGACAATGACTCTTACTTTACTTTTAATTTAAAAGCAGGCTTTACTTTAGGAAGAAAAGAAAATGCTTCTTTAAGGCAGTTGCGTTGCCCAACCAGATTTTAACTACAAATGCTTCGGCACTTCAGACTTATCGCAAACTAACATCAATACTTTAAATACTTTTTGTCCGGGCAACTGAGCCCTGAATAATCATCGTTGCATCGCCCTCTTGTACTTTTGAATATATGGCAGCGCTTTCAATTTGCGAATAACTTTACAATTTTACCGTTTATTTTGGAATCATATAATTCAACACCTTCTGCTAAAGATTTATCAAATAAAAAAGTCCGCCATTTTACATGCTGGACTTTTCCTTTTTCTTTTATAAATTTCTTATAAATATTTACTTATTTCATCCACTAACTCACCCTTGGTAATTGGGATACCCATAATTTTATTATACGGCTTTGCATCTATAAAGTAAACATCCCTTATAATTTTAACCAGTTGGCCGTTATTTATTTCTGGTATTATAACATGTTCGAAATTTTTTAAAATGTCACCCAGGTTTTTTGGGAATGGCCTGATATACCGCAAATGAGCATGTGATACTGACTTTCCTTCATTTTGTAATTCTTTACAGGCGCTTTTAATTGCACCGTAAGTACTTCCCCAACCCAGTACAAGCACTTTGCCACTTTCAGCACCGCTATCCAGTTTTTGTTCAGGAATATGTTCTGCAATGAGGTCAACCTTCTTCTGCCTGGTTTTCACCATGTGCTGGTGATTATCGGTATCGTAGCTGATATTACCCGTTACATCCTGTTTCTCTAATCCGCCAACCCGATGCTCAAGCCCTGCCGTACCCGGAATTGCCCAGGGCCGAACTAATCTTTCATCCCTTTTGTAGGGTTGAAACTTACCATTTACATCCATATCAGAAGCTATATTCTGCGAAGCAAAGGATACTTTTATTTCTGCCAGGTCTGCTGAAATTGGGAATTTCCATGGCTCAGCGCCATTGGCAATATAACCATCGCTGAGGAAAATTACCGGGGTCATGTGTTGCACACTTATTCTTACTGCTTCGTAAATAGCATTAAAACAATCGCTGGGAGTAGATGCTGAAATTACTGGCATAGGGCATTCACCATTGCGGCCGTAATAAGCCTGCATAAGATCACTTTGCTCCGTTTTAGTGGGTAACCCTGTACTGGGGCCACCTCTTTGTACATTTATTATTATTAACGGTATCTCCAGCATTACCGCCAAGCCCATTGCTTCTGCTTTTAAAGCCATGCCGGGGCCACTTGTGGTGGTTACACCCAAACTGCCGCCATAAGCTGCACCAATTGAAGATGTAATTGCGGCGATCTCATCTTCGGCCTGGAAAGTTTTAATACCAAAATTTTTATACTTACTCAACTCGTGCAATATGTCGCTTGCGGGTGTTATTGGATAACTGCCTAAAAATAATTGAAGACCGCTTTTTTGCGAAGCGGCTATAAGACCGTAAGACAAAGCCTGGTTACCCATGATTGACCGGTAGTTACCCGCCTCCATCTTAGCTTTCTCCACGGTGTAACGGGTGGTAAAAGTTTCGGTAGTATCGCCATAATTATAGCCTGCCTGCAGCGCCTTAATATTACTTTCGAATATCTCCGGCTTTTTGCCAAATTTCTCTTTAATGAATTGGATAGTATTATCCAATTCACGGTTGTACATCCAGTATAAAAAACCGAGCACAAACATATTTTTTGCACGGTCTTTTTCTTTCATACCCATGGTAAAATCTTTCAGGGCTTCACGGGTCATTTTTGTTACATCTATTTTTATTAGTTCGTAACTATCCAGGCTATTATCTTCCAGTGGATTTACACCATCCGCATAATTGGCGAGCCGGAGATTTTTAGCATCAAACCCTTCTATATTAGCAATGATAATACCACCTGCTTTTAATTCTTTTAAATTTACTTTTAACGCTGCTGCATTCATAGCCACCAATACATCACAGGCATCTCCGGGAGTAAATATCCTGTCGCTGCTAAAGCGCAACTGGTAACCGCTTACGCCGGGTAAGGTGCCTATCGGAGCCCTTATCTCTGCCGGAAAATCAGGAAAAGTAGCAAGGTCTATTCCCATTAAGGCAGTATTATTAGTAAACTGGCTACCTGTTAACTGCATTCCATCACCGCTATCGCCGGCAAATTTTATTACTACATCCTGTAATACCTGGTCTTGTTTGCTCATAAATTTAAAATTAACACAAGTTACTATGATTTTTATTTTTTAAAGGTGGTAGTGACGGTTTATTTATGTAATAGAATGGATAAGTTGAACTTCATTTTCTGGAGATTATCCATGCTCAGGTAAATACTTATTTTTAATATCAGGCTTTTAGCCATCGAAACAAAAAATCTTTATCATTGGTTAATGAGATTATCCATCTTGTTTTCGACGAACGTAAAGCAGACGATTTCGAAACCGCCTCTTTCATCACTCCTTTTCGGCCAATGTAGTTGGAATGTATGAACCAGTTTTCTAATCCATCATTAATTATAAAACCAGTATGGAAATCTAATCCGATAATGTAAACGCCTTTACCAGAAACTGACAAAGCCTCCTCAAACTCAGGGTAGCTTAAATAACTTAAATTTTTAATTTTCTGGTGTGGTGTTAGACTTTTCATCATTATTGATGAAGGACAAATGGCTAATTTATTCCTGCTAATCTTAAGATCCATATCCCGTAAAATAGTGGTGACAAAATAACCACAAGCAATTGCACCTTTATTTGGTTCCGTTGTTGTTCCGTTGAAATCCCATGGAGTATTTTGCCATTTGTTATAAAGATCATTACTCAGTGTATTTACCCAATAATCTGATATCTCACGAATACTTTCCTTTGTATTAAAGGAACTGAATGAGGGATATTTGACGGATAATCTTTTTCTATTTACCGCAATACTATCTTTAATTTGAACATAAGACTTATTAGCAACGTATGTTGTTTTAGATTTTAAATGACCCACCGATTTATTTTGATCAGATTGACGACAATTAACAAAGCAAAAGGATAAGAGCGCAATAAAAAAGATTTTCATGTTTATTAGGGTTGAATTTATTAGACTCAGTAGCATTTCTTTTCCATATTGAAATAATTTAAAACGCAATTAAAGCTCCCCAAAGATATTTAGGTACAAGAGGGCGACGCAACGACGATCCACATTGCCTCTATGCCCGGACAAAAAATGTATTTATCCCTACGAAGAATAATTTAATTGTAGTGTAAATGCTTTCAGGGATCGTGAGCAACAAAACATACGAGGGCAAACTAACTAACTCTTTCTTTCATCAATTTCATCATATCTTCCAACTCTTTAATTCTTTTTTCAAGCTCCGGTAATTTTCGTGCAAGTGCCTGGCTGCGTAAGGAGGCTGTGTAGTCGTACGCAGGCGAACCGGTAACTGCGGTATTAGGAGTTTTTATGGATTTACTTACGCCGCTTTGTGCATTTATTTTACTGCCGTCGGCTATTTGAAGATGCCCAACAATACCTACCTGCCCGCCTATCATTACATTGTTACCCACCTTGGTACTGCCACTTATGCCGGCCTGCGCTGCTATTACAGAATTGTTGCCTATCTCTACATTGTGGGCAATCTGTAAAAGGTTATCCAGTTTAGCACCCGACTTGATAAGCGTGCTGCCAATTGTGCCCCGGTCAATGGTGGAATTGGCGCCTATCTCTACATTATCTTCAATTACAACATTTCCTATTTGTGGCACTTTTCT
The DNA here is from genome assembly GCA_031392305.1 of Ferruginibacter sp. Lineage (GTDB taxonomy): Bacteria > Bacteroidota > Bacteroidia > Chitinophagales > Chitinophagaceae > Ferruginibacter. The sequence continues at coordinate 6,585 of JANMVB010000613.1, read as the reverse complement.
AAATGTACCATCGGGCTGCGGGGCAAAACCAAAACCATCGCCACCAATAACAGTTCCGGCATGTATTACAACATTATTACCCACAATGCATTCGTGGTAAATTTTTACACCGGGATGAATGATAGAATTTTCACCCACCACCACATTGCGGCCAATATAAACTCCCGGAAAAATTTTAGCGCCATTACCAATAACGGCATTTTCTCCAATAAATGCAAATGCACCAATATAAACCTGTCCGCCAATTTTAGAGGTAGCATCTATATAGCATGGCTGTTGTATTCCGCTTAGCTGTTGTGTTTGTATCTGCTGGTATTTTTCGAGCAAGGTGGCAAAAGCACTATAGGCGTCAGGTACCCTGATAAGTGTAGCCTGGATATCCTGTTTTAATTCCTGCGATTCATTTACAATAATCACCGAGGCTTTGGTAAGGTATAAGTATTCTTCATATTTAGGATTAGCCAAAAATGTAAGCTGGCCACTAATGGCTTCTTCAATTTTACCAAAGGAAGCTACTGCTACATCAGCATTGCCTTCAATTTTACCATTGGTCATCATTGCTATCTGTGCGGCGGAGAATTGCATATAATTGGGGGATTAGCTTTAACTGTAAGCCATTTGAGCAAAAAACAACATCCTATCGGGGCAGGTTATTAAATATTTACTTTAAATAGTTACCTTAAATAACAAATGTAATATTTTTTAATCTTGCCGCTCAGGTTTTGATTAATAAGCGCATCATCTACTTCAGATATATCTTTTACTGTTCCGTCTTTAAACAGTATATGAATGTGTTCATCTTCAAAATTATAAGTACTGCTCACTGCTTCCCCGGTAAAAACCAGCCAACATGCATCTTCGGGTGACAGGTTCATTTTTTGAATGGCTTCCAGCTCTTTTTCTTCTAATAAATTGGCAGGTACCGGCTCACTAAAATATTTCACTTTCAGCAGGTGCCGGTTTATAATGCCTTTACATAAAAAAGACAAAACAATATCTTTGTGAGAACACCACCCTTTAATTGCAGATAATACATCATGATCATCAAGGTTGCAAAATTCTTCCAGCGTAACATTTTCAATTGCTCCGCTGATAAATTTATTGAGCGGAAGGGGTGTATATGCTTTAATTTCTTTTGCTCTTTTCACAATCCTTTTCAACATTTGCTCCGCACACAAAACTGTTTTATGCAGGTACACCTGCCAGTACATTAACCTTCTTGAAACCAGAAATTTTTCTATAGAATAAATGGCTTTTTCCTCCACCATCAGTTCGCCATTGTAAACAGTTAGCATTTTTATAATCCTGTCATAGCCAATAACACCTTCACTTACACCAGAAAAAAAGCTATCCCTCGTCAGGTAATCCATTCTGTCCACATCAAGCTGTCCGCTTACAAGCTGGTGCAGAAATTTTTTAGGATAGGTGTTGGTGAAAATATCTATAGCCATTTGTAATTTTCCTTCAAATTGCTGATTAAGGTCTTTCATCAGCAGCAAAGAAATTTCTTCATGGTGCATGCCTTCAACCAATATATTTTCCAACGCATGGCTAAAAGGGCCATGTCCAATATCATGTAACAGAATGGCAATTTTAGTGGCCTGGTCTTCCCCGTGGGTAATGGCAACTCCCTTGCTTATTAAAACCGATAGTGCATTGCTGATTAAATGGTATGCCCCCAGCGAATGGTGCAGCCGTGTATGCACCGCCCCAGGATAAACCAGGTGGGCCATTGCCATTTGATGGATCCTCCTCAGCCGTTGATAATAGGGATGTGCAATAATCTTTGCTATCAGTTCATCATCAACAGTGATAAAACCATAAACAGGATCATTGATTATTTTTCTGAACGCCATTAAGTTGTTTGAAAGTTCGGGATCAATGGTTGTACCTTCAACCTGCCCGGTTTTGTTAAAAGATGCACAAAGCTAAATAAAGCAGTTAAGCATGTCTTTAAAAAATTAAATTTGTACGAAAGGCAGCGTTAATTGATAATTGGATAATTGATATTGATAACTTTTGTAATTAAATTATTTGTTTTTACAAGCATTTGTTTTTCAATTTAACATCGTTGTGTCACTCACTTGTACGACATACCAATTTGGATCTTTTCCACAGTATATCGAATACAATAAGTCTCGCAAAAAATGTAAAATTATCTAACCATTTATTCATTTATTATTAACGATTTTAAAGTCAATGCCATTCATCACTCATTACTCATCATTCATCATTCACAATTTTTCATTCATAATTTTTAATTAACATTCATGAGCATATCAAAAATACTTTGGGTAGATGATGAAATAGAAAGCCTTACCTCTCAGATAATGTTTTTAGAAAACAAAGGCTACGAAGTGCAAACAAAAACCAATGGTTTTGATGCGGTGGAATATGTAAAATCGAATATTGTGGATGTGGTGCTGATGGACGAAAGCATGCCAGGCATTACCGGCCTGCAAACCCTGCAGCAAATTAAAGAAGTAAACAGCAATTTGCCGGTAGTATTAATCACAAAAAATGAAGCCGAAAACCTGATGGATGAAGCCATCGGTTCGCAAATAAGCGATTACCTCATTAAGCCCGTAAATCCCAACCAGGTATGGCTCAGTTTAAAAAAACTGATCGATAATAAAAGACTGGTTGCCGAAAAAACAACTTCTGCCTATCAGCAGGAATTTCGCAGCTTATTTATGGCACTTAACAGCAATCCCAATTACAATGAGTGGATGGATATTTATAAGAAATTAGTTTATTGGGAACTTGAAATGGAAAAGAGCGACAGCCCCGAAATGCAGGAAGTGTTCCATACACAAAAAACGGAGGCCAATACAGAATTCTTCAAATTCATCTCCCGGAATTACGCATCCTGGGTAGAGCCCAAAAGCTCAGATGGCCCAATAATGAGCCACAATATGATGAAGTTTAAAGTAATACCACACCTTGAAAAAGGCACCCCGTTATTTTTTATCCTGATTGATAACTTACGTTTTGATCAGTGGAAAACAATACAACCCATTTTTGCAGAGAGCTTTCGCATACACGAAGAAGAAACCTTTTATTCTATTTTACCCACTGCTACCCAATATGCACGCAATGCAATTTTTGCAGGCATGTTGCCGGTTGATATTGAAAAACAATTTCCGGCACAATGGAAAAATGATGATGAAGAAGGTGGCAAAAATATGTTTGAGGAAGAATTTTTTAAAGCGAATTTAAAAAGGCTGGGTAAAGGCGATCTTAAATATTCTTATACCAAAATCACCAATAACCATGACGGGCAGAAACTGGTTGACAATATGCACAACATGATGCAAAACGATATCAACGTAATTGTTTACAACTTTGTTGATATGCTGAGCCATGCCCGTACCGAAATGGAAGTGCTGAAAGAACTGGCGGGTGATGAAACCAGTTATAGGAGCATTACACAGAGTTGGTTTGAACATTCGCCTCTGCACCAGGCATTAAAAAAAATTGCTGATAAAAAGGTGACTGTAATTGTAGGCACCGATCATGGAAGTGTACGGGTAAAAACCCCAGCAAAAGTTATTGGCGATAAGCAAACCACGGCCAACCTTCGCTACAAGCACGGGCGCAATTTAAATTATGAGCCAAAAGATGTACTCGCTTTTAAAGACCCACGCCAGGCAGGGTTACCGGTACCAAATGTAAATTCATCTTTCATCTTTGGCAAAGGCGACATTTATCTTTGCTACCCCAATAATTATAATCATTTTGCAAATTATTACCGCAATACTTTTCAGCATGGCGGGGTAAGCCTGGAGGAAATGATTGTGCCTGTAATTCGAATGACGAATAAGTAAGTGGCCTGCTTAGACAACATAATTTTTAGGCAGAAAATTTAACACATACCAGCTAAATAAAATGTGGGAAAAGATCCACACAGGTATGCGGCACAAGGGAGTGACACAACGATGCTTAATCAGGGCTCTGCTGCCGGAACAACAAAACATAGATTGGGCATTTTACTTACCAACGTTTGTTGAAAAAGTTATTTTTTATTGTTGCTCATAAATGTGAAGTTGCATTGGATTTTAAAATTTATAAAAGTTCCCACTGAGATTTTAGGAATGAAATACACACAGAACATATTAGATAAAATAGAAAAGATCACTGAAGAATGTGGTTATATCATTCGGTACGAACGGGGTACTTTTCAAAGCGGGTATTGTATCCTGCAGGAAAAAAAAGTGATTGTACTTAACAAATTTTTCCAGGTAGAGGGCAGGATTAATACGCTTATAGACCTGATGCCCCAATTAGAAATAAACATAGATGCGCTTACCCATGACAGCCAGAAAATGTATGATGAAGTGATGACTGTGACCAGGGATAAATAATCACTTTCTGTCTGCAAAACCTCCCGGAAATTTTTTGCTCATTTTGTTTTACAGCATTTTTATCACTACAGGTTTTGATGCAAACAGCCTATTTTTGCGCCGTGCAATGCCCCCCATTAACCATAACTTTTTTAGGAACAGGTACCAGCAGCGGCGTACCTATGATAGCATGCGAATGTCCGGTTTGTACTTCTACCGATGAAAGAGATAAACGGCTCCGAAGCAGCATATTGGTACAAAGTGATACTACTGCATTTGTAGTGGATACTACCCCCGATTTTAGAACGCAGATGTTGCGTGCCAATGTAAAAAAATTAGACGCCGTACTTTTTACCCATCCGCACAAAGATCATATTGCCGGGCTGGATGATGTAAAAGCTTTTACTTATTTTTCTGGCAAGGCAATGGAAGTGTATGCCAATTCACTTACAGAAGAAGCGTTAAAAAGAGAATTTTCCTACGCATTTTCTGATAAAAAATATCCCGGCATCCCGGACATCAATTTAAATACAATTGATTTGGAACCTTTTTTAATCGGCGATATTCCCGTAGTTCCAATTATGGTGTGGCACCTAAAAATGCCGGTGTATGGTTTTCGTTTTGGAAATTTTACCTACATCACCGATGCCAACAGAATTGATGATATTGAAAAGGAAAAAATAAAAGGTAGCACCATCGTTGTTATTAATGCTTTGCGCCACAAAAAACATATTTCGCATTATACCCTTGATGAAGCCATCGCCATTTTAAAGGAACTTAATATCCCCAAAGGGTACTTTACGCATATCAGCCACCAACTGGGCAAGTATGAGGACATCAATAAAGAATTGCCGGATGGTATGGAACTTGCCTTTGACGGACAGCAGATTTTTATATAATTTCTTTTGAGCCTTATTGCAAATGCAAATTATTGTTTCTATTTTGGCAACTAATCCCTGCCGTTATGTGGAAACATTTTGTTGCTGAATACTTTAGTTTTTCAAAGAAGGAAAGAACCGGTGTAACGGTACTTATCATCCTCATCCTGATGCTGATAGCGTTTCCATTTTTTTACCCGCTTTTTACCAAACCTAAAACTTATGACCACACAAAGTTTGAAAAGGAAATTGCGCTGCTTAAAACCAGGGATGCAGATACTACAGCAGACTTTGCAAATAAAAGATATGACCCAAAGAAATATCAACAGTATAGCTCCACTAATCAAAAAAATTATTATTCGGGCCAACCGGAAGGAGAGCTATTTTATTTTGATCCAAATAAAGCAAGCGCAGCAGAATGGAAAAAGCTGGGCGTGAGAGACAAAACAATTACCACCATTCAAAAATATTTATCTAAAGGCGGGAAATTTTACAAGCCTGCAGATATTGGTAAAATATGGGGCCTGCATCCCAATGAAGTAGAACGATTGCTTCCCTATGTACAAATAGCAACCATCCCTTCTGCAAATTACGCAGAGAAAAAAACGCCTGAACAACCTTTGTTCACCAGGGCAAAATATTCCTTAACAATCATTGATGTAAATGATGCAGATACAACAGCACTGATTGCGCTGCCGGGCATTGGCAGCAAGCTGTCGCAACGCATTCTCAATTTCAGGGATAAACTGGGGGGCTTTTACAAAATAGAACAGGTGGGTGAAACGTTTGGATTACCTGATTCTACTTTTCAAAAAATTAAGCCGCAATTGAAGATTGGCAGCAATGGCTTAAAACAAATAAATATAAATACTGCTTCAGTAGATGAATTGAAATCTCACCCATATATCAGGTATCCGTTGGCCAATGCAATTATTCAATACCGGGGCCAGCATGGGAACTTCGCTACAGTTGCAGATATAAAAAAAATTATGCTGATTACGGAAGATGTATTTAATAAGGTAGCACCCTATTTAAAGGTTAATTGAATAAACTAAAAACTCCTGGCTTATCGCAAACTAAAATTCATAACTTTTATTTATTTTGTCCAGGCAACTGAATCCTGAATAAGCATCGTTGCATCGCCCTCTTGTACTTTTGAATATATGGCATCGCTTTCAATTTGCAAATGACTCTTTAACTTATAACGAAGGGGTCAGGAGTTCTGAAACTAACAGACCTTTGCGTTTTTAAATGATTTAATTTGCAACCTTAACTTTTATTATCAGTATGAATTTTCAACAAAGTGAACTTACCCAACAGGTAGCAGATACAGCCCGAGATTTTGCACATCAGTACATTAAGCC
>JANMVB010000556.1:0-3464 GCA_031392305.1 Ferruginibacter sp. | reverse complement strand
GGAAACGAAAAAGCCATCAATCAACTGATAGCGCATCATTCCATTGTGTTTGAGCCAAAAAAATTATTGGTATGGGTTTCTACTTCGCCGTGGCAGCTTGGCCAGTATAAATGTTACGATCTTAAAAAAGTTTTTGCCCTGCATGGCATGAAGGAAGACAGGGAAATTGCCGTGGACAGCCTTACGATAAATGCTGATACATTCCTGTTAAGCAAGGCATATATTAATTTTGAAAAATTCCGTTTCTACCGGCAACGGTTGGCCGATGGAAGAGAAATAAATGCTGATAGCATGGTTGCGATGAACCCCCAATTTTACAATAGTTACGTCCTCGCCGGAGATTATCTTTTTAAAAAAAGGGAGTTTAAAAAAGCCCTGCGTTATTATAAAACCGCACTTACAAAAGAGATAGCAACAAAAAAAGAGGAAGCGCATGTAAGGGAGCAAATAAAAAAATGTGCTGAGAATTTAAAGTAGATTTTTATAAGGAGTTTAATTGTTGTCCGGGCCAAGAAGCTATGTGGGACATCGTTGCGTCGCACTCTTGTACAGAAAATCATTGGGCAACTTTAATTGTGTTTCGTCAAAAAGTTTACACCTTTTTAAAAAGGTTCTGTCCCGGCGGGGTTTTCACCGCAGATTTTTCAAATTATAAATCTACATCCGTGAAACCCCGACGTAGAAAAGAGCTTCCATCATTTTGGTGTCACTCATTCCCTTTTATATTCTTCTGCAACAGTTTTTAAAATTGCTACACTGATAGATTTTATTCTGTCCCGGCGGGGTTTTCACAGCAGGCTTTTCAAATTATAAAGCTGCACCCGTGAAACCCCGACGCAGAAGAGAGCTGCCATCATTTTGCCTTCACTCTTTGCCACAGCAATAGTTTTTAAAATTACTGGGCTGATAGATTTTTTGGTTTGGGTCCCCGACACGTCGGGGTTTCACGGCAGGGTTTTTATAACTTGTAGTTTATGCTGTGAAAACCCCGCCGGGACACAGTGGGGGATTCAATACTTTGATACTCATCCCAGATTAAAAAGTTCGCTTTTTATAACACAATTAAAGATCACAATTGGTATGCCGTACAAGTGAGTGACACAACGATGATGCCCATTGATTCACAGTATGGGCAAAAAATCAAGCACCCGAAAGCAGGATAAAACTATGCTGGGCCCCTTTAAAAGTATTATAAATCAGGATGTTTTTTATTTTGGTGCCAGAAGGATTTTTTTTAATCAAATGCGCAGGCAGGGGATTATTTTGCAGGATATAACAGGCAAGCCAAACGGCCATTGCAGACGCTGTGGGATATTCGCCACTTAAATGTTTGTACCTTATAATTCCTGTATCACTGCTGATAAGTTCTTCGCAGGCTGCGTAATATTTATTCATCCGGTTGTCGCCATTTTCACCCGATATCAGCAGATCGATTTTTTCATCAGGCGGCAAGTTTTTATCAATGAAATCATTTAAATATTGCTTCACCAGTAATTCATCATTCGAATGGAGCGTAGCTATATCAACCACTTCAGCTATTGCCGACTGCCGCTCTCCATTTACCAAAAACATAGCAGTGCCTTCACCGGGAATGCTTCCTTTTGTATTTGAATCGTACAAATCAGCCGTGGCTGTTGGTTCATCTTTAAACCAGCCGTCTAATAAATTGATATTGTAATTGTGGGAAGATATATCATCAACTGCACCCAATAAATAAGTATTACCGGGTTGCACATCAATGAGCATTGCAGCATCAATCATAGCATTTTCAAATGCAAGGCCAAGGTGTACATGCGTAATATTGTAGCCTTTGTTTTTGGTCAACATACCTACCTGGGCCGCAAGTGCATTGGGTGTGCTTTGTACAAAATTTCCGGGGGTAAGCAATCCTTCATTGTATTCAATAATCTGTTTCAGAAAATGAAAACAGTCCTCCATGCCGGCATTGGCAGTACCAATAATAATTCCATCCGGCTGCCCCGTTTGCTTCAGTAATGGTAAGGCTGCACCTATACCAATACGTACCGGTTTACTCATCCGCCGCAATACCCCTTTAGGTATATCATCGTAAGCAGGTTCTATCGCTAACAGTTTATTATCAGCCGGGCTATGCATCACGGTAAGATCAGCAACCGGAAAAGTTTGTTGCGGCGAAATACAGGTGCATTGGTGTATATAAAACATATTGATTACGCTTTGGAAAAGATCAAAGATGTACAATTACCACCAAATCCAAATGAATTGGACATGATATGTTGCAGCGGTATTTTTTTATACATTTCAACGGGTATTAACCCGGTGGTTGCGATGGCATTTTTAAAGTTTAAAGACGGGTAAATTTCCTGGTGCACAAGATTCAATATGCTGTACACTGCTTCAATGGCACCTGCTGCTCCAAGCGTATGGCCTGTATTTGATTTGGTAGAGGCAAAGGGTGGGGGAGTTGCAAATAACCGCAGCATGGCCTTACTTTCTACGGCATCATTGTTTTCTGTAGCGGTGCCATGCGCATTGATAAAACCGATGCCGGCTGGCGCTAATTGTGCCGTTTGCAAAGCTCCCTGCATTGCCAAAAAGGGGCCATCACCTTCATCAGATAATGAGGAAGGATGGTAAGCATCATTTGAATTGCAATAGCCCGTTAGTTCTGCATAAGCCTTCCTGTTAGTAAGGTCTTCTTCCTTCTCCAATACAAGAAAAGCTGCGCCTTCACCCAGGTTTAAACCCTTACGGTTTGCATCAAAAGGCGTGCAGGTTGCTGCTGATAATATATGCAGGGCATTAAACCCGTTGATAGTAAATTTTGCGAGGCAATCTACACCACCCACAATTGCCCTTTGTGCCCGGCCGCTTTTTATAAGGCGGGCTCCATACATAATAGCATTAGCGGATGAGGAGCAGGCAGTATTGATGGTATTGATTAACCCATTCAGTTTGTAACGCTCCTGTAAATACATGGCAACAGAAGAGCAATCATAAGAAGAAAGATAGGGAGAACCACTTCCGGTTTGCTGTGCATCGCTGTACAGTTCATCCGTAAGGCACATGCCGCCTACTGTACTGCTGCTTATTAATGCTGTGCCATTATCACAAATTTGTTCGTTGGTAAGGCCTGCATTTTTTATTGCTTCATCAAATGCATGTAAGGCAAGTAAGGTAGTACGGGTAATGCCGGGTTCACTGGCATTGAGTAGTTGAGTGAGTTCCGGGGTAGTTATTTTAATTTCGCCACAGGGCAACTGCCCTGCATATTTTGAATCAATTAATTCCATGGGTTTGATACCGCATTTACCTGCCGATAACGACGCATGGTTTTCTGCCACGTTTTTTCCCACAGCACTTATTACCCCCATGCCACTAATAAAAATCCTGCCCAATTAAATTGATTTTATTTTGTTCTGTTTTGTGTAATATATTCTGCCATGGTATTGATATCAACCAAAATTTTGCGGCCTTCTTTTGGG
>JANMVB010000209.1:0-17125 GCA_031392305.1 Ferruginibacter sp. | reverse complement strand
CTGTAAATTTGTTCATAACCTTCATATACATGCATGCCAATTTTTGAATTGAAACTTCCCAAAACAATCGCAAGGGCATTAAATTTGCCGGTTAGCGATCCCCGGCGGCAACAAATCAAAGTGCTGAAGAAATTGTTGCGTAAGGCAAGGTTTACCCAGTTTGGTCAATTGTATAAATTCGATGAAGTGTTAATGAGCCGGCACCCGGGCAAAAAATTTCAGCAACTCGTTCCAGCAACAGACTACAGTAAAATTTACAAGCAATGGTGGTATAAAGCAAAGGAAGGTATACCGGATGTTTGCTGGCCGGGTGTGGTACATTATTTTGCACTCAGCAGCGGTACCAGCGATGCAGCCAGTAAATTTATACCCATCACCAAAGAGCTTATCCGCAGCAATACCATTACCAGTGTAAAGCAATTGCTAAGCCTGGCTAAATATGAGGATGTACCAAAAAGCGCCATCGGTAAAGGATGGATGTTATTAGGGGGTAGCACCCAATTACAAAAAGGCCCCACCTATTTTGCCGGCGACCTCAGCGGCATACAGCAAAAAAATATTCCATTCTGGTTTCTCGGGCTGGGTCTTTACAAACCAGGAAAAAAAATTGCCAAAGAAAAAGACTGGGCAAAAAAATTGGAGGAGATTGTTGACAATGCACCCAACTGGGATATAGGCTTTATTGTAGGCGTGCCTGCATGGCTGCAATTATGCATGGAAAAAATAATTGCCCGTTACAAACTAAATAACATTCACGAAATATGGCCCAACCTTGCGTTTTATGTGCATGGTGGCGTTGCAATGGAACCTTATAAAAAAGGCTTTGAAAAATTATTGGGTAAGCCAATCACCTATATCGAAACCTACCTGGCAAGTGAGGGTTTCCTTGCTTATCAAAACCGGCAGGAAACAAGGGGCATGCACCTTGCACTCAACAACAATATCTTTTTTGAGTTTGTGCCTTTTGATGATAATAATTTTGACAATGAAGGCAATATGGTGGAAAACCCGGAGGCTTACATGATACACGAAATAGAAGAGAATAAAGACTATGCAATCCTCATCAGTACCAATGCAGGTGCCTGGCGGTATGCAATTGGCGATACCGTAAGGCTTGTTGACAAGGAACGAAGTGAGATCATTATTACCGGCCGCACCAAACATTTCCTAAGCCTGGTTGGCGAACATTTAAGCGTAGATAATATGAACAGGGCCATCGAAATGGTAAGTGAAGAACTGAATATATCTATCCCGGAATTTACCGTAGCAGGCGAGCCGCACGGATTATTTTTTGCCCACCACTGGTATGTGGCCACAGATGATATTGTTAACTCCGAAGAACTCCGTATTCGAATTGATGCAAGGCTTAAAGAACTGAATGACGATTACGAAGTAGAAAGAAAACATGCGCTGAAAGATGTAATTGTTACCGTGCTTACCAAAGACACTTTTATGGATTTCATGCGCCTGAAAGGTAAGATAGGTGGCCAGCATAAATTTCCCCGTGTGCTAAAAGGCAAAATGCTCGAAGACTGGCATAAGTTTTTAAAAGTGCCTGCATACTCATAGATTTTTTTTATTTTTTATTGGCCAGGCTGTAGAATTTCAATTAAGCTTCATTGGCGTCGCACTCTTGTACATTGTATCATTGGGGAACTTTACCTATGTTATAATCGGCTACGTCCATCCACTTGCAAAAATATCCCCGTCGTATATTCGTTTTCAGGGCATTATTTCTGATACTGATAATAATTGTCCATTGTCGCCAAACATTTTGTCCCAAAGATTCAGTTGCGTTCTAAATTCATCAGACGTTGCAGCAATCGTTCCACCTGTAGCATTTTTATACTCATCTTTAATCAATATTGTCCCAACACAACTAAAAAACTTATCGATTGTTTCAAAATCTTTCCGATTCAAAAAGTGGTATACCATAAAGCCATCTGTCCTACCACTTGATTTTGTAAAGTCAGGGAAACCTGTGATGTAAACTTTACCATATTTAAATTTATCAATGCCAGTTTTGGTAGTGTCAAGTTTTACTGGAAAGAAATTATACTGTTTTCCGTCAGGGTAAATCTTTTCTTCAAGAAAGACTACACCAAAATCTTTAATCTTTTTTTTAAATTCAAAACAATCACCCACTTTATAGTTGTTAGTTTTCATGTCTTTATTTGTTATTGCAGTTGTCTGGTTAGCTTGATTGCATGAAGTTGTCGAAAAGGCTACAAAGATTATAGTTAAAATTGTCAGTTGAAGTTTAAGCATAATTTTTAAAAATGAAGAACATAATTTGTTTTCGAAAACACGTAGTAAATAATTAAGCAGCGTTTCCATAAAGGCTACCTTCTACATTATTTGTTTTTTTTCAACAAGCTTAAATCCTGGAGCTTGCGCCCAAAAATATCATCCTCGGCTAATTTTAAAAAATCGTTTTGGAGATTCAATACCCGTAGCACATTAAAATAAGCACCAACTGATACGCTTGCATTTCCTTTTTCTACCTGGTACAAAGTAGTTCTGTTGATACCCGCCCTTTCGGAAACCTGTGCGGTAGTTAATTTTCTTCTCTTTCTTGCAAGCTTTATATTTTCACCTACTTTATCAAGTACCTGCTGAAATTTTGGAAAGATGATTTGTTTTTTACTTTTCACTTTGTTGATAATTATCAATAAAAGTAACATTGCTGTTTATAATAAACAACATTTTTAAATAAGCTGCTGATCTGAATTAATGGGTTATGCAATATTTATAAGGATTTAATAGAAGTACATATTAGGGGGATAAAGATCCCAATTGGTATGTGGTACAAGTGAGTGACACAACGATGTTGCTCAATGCTTCTTAGCCCGGACAATAAAAATAATATTGCATATAAAGCTGGCATTACAAACCCCGGGTCAATAAATCTGATGCCCTTTCCAAATCTTCCGGAGTATCAATTTCTACACCCATATATTCGGTTACTACCATTTTCAATGCAACACCATTTTCAAGATAACGCAGGCATTCAATTTTTTCTGCTGCTTCCAGTGGTGTTATTTCCCAGTTGGTAAAATCCATCAGCGCTTGCTTACGAAATGCATACACACCGATGTGTTCATAATAAACAGGTGCAACATCCTGGTTGCGGTTATAAGGGATAACACTTCTGCTAAACATCAGTGCATCCATATTTTTATTAACGGCAACCTTCACGTAATTAGGGTCCTGAATCATTTTTTGTTCTTTCAATACCTGCATCAGTGAAGCAACCTGCACGTTTTTACCGGCCTCACCTTCAAAGGTAGCCAGCAGTTTTTGCAGTGGTCCCTTTTGTATAAAGGGTTCATCACCCTGTACATTTACTACAATATCTATATCCATTGCGGCCACAGCTTCTGCGATACGGTCGCTGCCGCTTTCGTGTGTTTTAATGCTCATTACAGCATTGCCGCCATGGGTTATTATTTCATTGAAAATAATTGTGCTGTCTGTTACTACCACCACCTGGTCAAATAATCCTGTAGCTACGGTATTATCATACGTGTGCCGGATTACAGTTTTATTGCCCAGCAGTTGCATCAGCTTGGCGGGAAAACGGGTGGCTGCATACCTTGCCGGTATCATTGCAATTTTCTTCATCATTCAATTATTATTGCAAACAAAGTTACCAATTAAGTAAGCCGGGTTGATAGAAAACAAGTTTCATTTCTTATATTTGAAATGCTAAGGATTTTCTACGACTGCCTGCCATTAATATTCCTAAACTGATAATTATGCAAACAAGCGGGTTAATGAAGTCTTATTTAGTAGATGCCAATACCTGGGATGAAATGTATGGCGATTCCGTAATAAGAGAGCACTACAAAACTGCAGTGGAGTTTTTAGAAAAACTCTCCATTGATGATCTCAATAAGCGGGAGGAATTTGCCAAGCGGTTATTTATGAGCCAGGGCGTAACCTTTACTGTTTACAACAGTGGTGAAGGCATAGAAAAAATATTTCCTTTCGATATTATCCCCCGCATTATTACCGCCTCAGAATGGGATTATATTGAAAAAGGCATTAAGCAACGCCTGAAGGCACTCAACCTTTTTTTAAAAGATATCTACAGTAATCAGTTCATCATTAAAGATGGGGTGATACCGGCTGATATGATTTATAGCTGCCCCCATTACTTACGGGAGATGCATAATTTTCCTGTGCCTTACGATATATATGTACATATTTCCGGTATAGACCTTATCCGTAATAATGATGGGTCTTTTTATATACTGGAGGATAATTTGCGTACACCCAGCGGCGTAAGTTATATGCTTGAAAACAGGGAGATTACCAAACGTATATTCCCTTACCTGCTACCGCAAAGTAATGTTCGCACTGTTACTGAATACCCTACAATTTTACACAGGAACCTGGCTGCATTATCTCCGCGGCAAAATAATAACCCTACCATCGTATTGCTTACACCGGGCATTTATAATTCGGCCTATTTTGAGCATACAACATTGGCAAGGCTAATGGGTGTAGAACTGGTAGAGGGTAGCGACCTGGTAGTTGACAATCATAAAGTTTTTATGAAGACCACCTCCGGCCTTCAGCAGGTAGATGTAATTTACCGCCGGGTAGATGATGAATTTTTGGACCCACTTGTTTTTGACCCCGGCAGTGTGTTGGGTGTAGCAGGTATTATGAGCGCTTACCGCAAAGGAAATGTAGCCATTGTAAATGCTGTGGGTAATGGGGTAGCCGATGATAAAGCCATTTATACTTTTGTGCCGGCCATGATCCGTTATTATTTAAATGAGGAACCATTGCTTAAAAATGTGCCTACCTACCAGTTAGGCAAAGATGAAGAAAGAGAGCATGTATTTAAAAACATCGACCAGATGGTAATTAAAAAAACCAACGCAAGCGGCGGGTATGGGATGCTGATGGGCAGTGCAGCTACTGAAGAAGAAATTACTGAATACAAAAAAGAAGTATTGCAGGATCCGAGGCAGTTTATTGCACAACCAATTATAAGTTTATCTTCTTCACCCTGCTATATGGATGGAAAATTAAAACCACGCCGGGTTGACCTTCGGCCTTATGCTCTCTGTGGACCGGATGGTATAGAAATAGTACCGGGTGGCTTAACAAGGGTTGCTTTAAAAGAAGGGTCGCTGGTTGTAAATTCATCGCAGGGTGGCGGAAGTAAAGATACCTGGGTGCTAGCGTAAGCTCCCTGCTCCCCCGAAGCGACCCCCCTGCCCCCCGAAGGGGGTTCCTGGAGCTTAATAATTTGAGCAGTTTTTTATAAAGAGTAAAGGGGCTGTTTTAAAAAAAAGGATTAAAAATGATTATACACTACAATTTAAAAAGTGCCTGCTTTGACCTCCCTTCGTGGGGTGGAGGGGCTTGGTTTATTATTTATGCTAAGTAGAGTTGCCAATAGTTTATACTGGATGAGCCGTTATATGGAACGCACAGATGGTATTTTAAGAATGCTAAAGATCAATTATGCATCTTCCCAGGATGATATCCAGGAATTTTCGTGGAAGCCTGTACTTAAGATTTTTACTTTTTTAACCGAGGAAGAGGGCAATGCCTTTGCACATGATACCAGGGCAGTACTGCAATTTATGGTAATCGGAAAAGACAATCCCAATTCTGTATTAAACATTGTAACCCTGGCAAGGGAGAATGGTCGCAGTGTGCAGGACCATATTACCAAAGAAATGTGGCAATGCCTCAATGATTTTTATCACCTGATGCGCCAGGATAAACTTGCAGAGATGTTGCAAAATGAAGACCCGATAACTGTACTGGATAGCCTGATAAAACAGGGGATGCTCTATTTTGGCACCACAGATGTTACCATGGCCAGGGGCGAAGGAAATTCATTTATTAATATTGGTAAATTTTTGGAACGGGCCATTCAATCAACAGACATATTGGATGTAAAATTTCACGACATGAATTACCAGTTGGATAAAGTAACAGATACCACTTACTGGAAATATTTTTTAATGTCGATCTCCGGATATGAGTTGTACCTCAAAACCTACCGCAGTGGTTTTGAAGCCACAAAAGTAGTAGAGCAAATTGTGCTGAATGAACAATTTCCCCGTTCTGTAATTTACTCCCTCAACCATTTGCACCGTTATTTTGAGCGGCTGAAAAACGAACGCAATATTCCTGATTTTAATAAAATTGATTTTATGATTGGTAAGGTAAAAAGCAAAGTAAAATTTTCTACACCTGATTCAATCGTTGCTGAAGGGCTGCATCCATTTTTAAATGAAACTAAAAAGAGCCTGTTTGAAGTAGGCAATGCACTTAACCACAATTATTTCGCTTACCTGTAAAAATAAAACCCCTCGCAACATCTTGCATGGCGGTAAAATAGTTTTATAAAAATTCTTTAAAAATAATTTATACAATGCCGAGATTTATTATTAATCACGTTACAAAATATACATATCCTGCACCCGTTCGTGACAGTGCTAACCAGATAATGCTATACCCCATAAAAGATGAAAACCAGGAAGTACAAAGCCAGCGTATCAGCATTACCGGCGAGCCCTTTGTAGAAATGTTTAAAGATTATTATGGCAACGAAGCAGGTTCATTTATGAACATTGCCCCCCACCAGGAACTGATGATAGAATCAACCATTGCAGTGGTTACCAAGCCACAGCTTTTGCCAGCCGACACTACCCCCATTGAAGAGCAATGGGATCATTTGTACCAGATCAGAAATGTTGTACCATTTATAGATTTTTTAAAACAGGAAAATTTTATTGCTTTGCCCGAAGTAAAAAAAATTGCTGATGAAGGATTTTATAAATCCGTATCGGTTTTTGTAGCAGCACAACAATTAAATACTTATGTGTTTGATAATTTTCAATACATAAAAGGAATTACCAGCGTAGAAACTACCCTCGATGAAGTATGGCAACTACGGGCCGGCGTATGCCAGGATTTTGCACACATGCTGTTGGTGATGCTGCGCTTATTGTGTGTGCCTGCCCGTTATGTAAGCGGCTATGTGTGCCCACGTAATAACAACCTGCGTGGTGAAGGTGCCACCCATGCATGGGTAGAAGCTTATATACCTTTTTATGGTTGGCTCGGCCTCGACCCTACCAATAATTGCGTGGTAAACGACTTGCATGTAAGGCTGGCCATTGGCCGCAATTTCAGTGATTGCTCACCTGTAAAAGGAACCTATAAAGGCACCGCCAAACAAACGCTTGAAGTCGGTGTATCAGTATCTCATGAAGATGGTCTGGTATCAAAGCAGGTGGCCGCCATCTTAACGCCCCAGGCCATTACTATTTCCTTAAATGAAGGCGGCGGCGATGATAATTCTTACAGAAGATATATACAAATGGTGCAGCAGCAACAACAGCAGCAATAGAAAAATCCTATTTCTAAAATTATTGTCCGGGCTAAGAAGCAATTTGGATCATCGTTGCATCGCCCTCTTGTACAAAATATCAATGTGGATCTTTTCCCACATTATATTCCTACAATTATGTGGGCAATGAATAACAAAGCCATTTTATAATTCAGCCATCTTTTTTAAAAACTCTTCCTTACGCCTCGTAGATACTTCCAACTCAGTGCCATCCTGCAACAATACAGAGCCGCCTTTACCTTTGTTGTAACTTTTTATACAAGCCAGGTTTATAAGATCGGAATTATGTATCCTGAAAAAATCCTGGTCGGCCAATAATTCTTCAAACTCTTTCAGCGTTTTTGCCACCACTATTTTTTGCTTATCATTTTTAAAAATGGTGGTATAGTTCACATCGCTGTGGCAGCGGATGATATCTTCAATATTTAAAAAAAGCAACTCATTGCCGGTAGGTATGGTGAGCTTTTTTTTCTTTGCGGGATGATGAAAATTATTTTCTATCACCCCGGCCATCATGCTGGTATGTTCTACTGATGTTTCACTTAATTTTTTCAACGCCTCTGCAAGGTCATCTTCATCAATGGGTTTTAGCAGGTAACCGATAGCACTAAATTTTATTGCCTGTATGGCATACCGGTCATAAGCAGTAGTGAAGATAATTTTGAACTTTATTGTACCACATTCCCTTAATAAATCAAAACCTGTACGGTCAAGTATTTGTACATCTAAAAAGATTAAATCCGGCTGATGTTCTTTAATAGATCTTATGCCTTCCTTAACTGTGCCTGCAGGTGCCAGCAATTGAAAGTTTTGTTGATGATTTTTTGCAAGCAATAGGGTAAGCCTGTCAATACAGTGTTGTTCATCATCTATAATAATTGCCTTTATCATTTTTTAAAAATTTGTGGCCAGCGGCAGTTTTACTTCTACCCTCAAACCTTGTGCAAGATCACTTAGTTCCACCACCGCTTTGGTGTTTTTTATTTTGTTCAAAATGTCAATCCTTGCCTGCGTAATTTTCATACCCAGCGAAGGCTGTTCCTGTTGATGTAAACTTGTTTTTACCAGCATTGCCTGCTGCCTGCCAATGCCATCATCTTCTACAATGCAGTTGATCATATCTTCCCCCTCTTTTTTGATATGGATCAGTATTTTTCCTAGTCCTTCTTTTTTTGCAATTCCATGCCAGATGCTGTTTTCTACAAAAGGCTGTAGTATCAGTGGAGGGACCATGGTGGCTTCTTTATCCACCCCGTTATCCACTAATATTTCGTAGCTAAATTTATTGTTCATCCGCAGGGCTTCTAACTGAATGTATAGTTCCAGCGCTTTAAGGTCATCGGCAAGGGTTACTTCTTTTTGCTCTGAGTTTTCTAAAATCACCCGCATTAATTTAGCAAATTTGCTGAGGTATCTGTCAGCTGACTGTGTATCATTCTTTGCAATATAATCACTGATGGAATTGAGTGAATTAAAAATAAAATGCGGGTTCATCTGTGCACGCAGGGCTTTCATTTCAGTATCGGCTACTTCCGATTTAAATTCTGCTTCCTGTTGTTTTTGCCTGGCATCCCGCCTGTTTTTATAAAAGATAAAACTAATAAAGGAAGCAACCAGTAAAATTATTACGCCTGTAATAATTGAATTCTTAATAGTTTTCTGCCTGTTGATTTCTGCCTCCTGGATCGCTTCTTTTTTAGCCTGCTCAAATTTCATTTCATTTCTTGTAACCTCCTGTTTGCTTTCATCACTTAAAAGGCTGTCGTTCAGTATGCTGAAATTTTTTGTAGCTGCCAGTGCTTCTTTAAACATGTTTTTATATTCGTAGGCACTGCTCAAGGCCTGCCAGGCTTCTCTTCTGTATTGCATTGATCCGGCAAGTTCTGCAATTGTTAATGCTTCCTTTCCATAAATGATGGCACTATCTGCCTGGTGCAAGCCAAGTTTTACTAATGACAGGTTTACGAGACTAACTGCCTGTACAAGATGATTACCTGTTAAGCCGGATAATAATTTACTTCTTAGTACATATTGATTCGCCGCTAGATAATTACTATCCCTCAAATAAAATGTACTTAAAGAACTTAATACCACCGATTGTACTTGTATGTTGTTCTTTAGCTCTGCCATGGCAAGGCATTGAGTGAAATATAATTTTGCCGAATCTTTTTGATTTTTATCATAATAAACATTGCCAATATTAAGCAATAGCCCTTCTTCGTTCTTAGTATTTCCGGCGGCCCTCATTAAAGTGTACGCTTTTGTAAAATACTCAAGTGCCTTGTTATATTGTTTCTGATTATAAAGAATGATACCAATTAAATTAGTGGCATTAAAAGCAATGTTCTTATAATCATAACCATTTTTATCGGTCCCTAAAGCTTTGAGGTAAAAATCCAAAGCGGCTGTTTGGTTATTTAGCCCATAGGAACTTGCCAATCCCTTGCCTATAAATGATTTGGCAATACCACGCTGCCAATCCAGCTTAGTGGAAAGCTGCAAAGCTTCATCCGCATATTGCATCATACTATCCGGCCTTGTAAATAACAAAGAATATGAATATTGAACTAAGGTAAGCACCCTGCTGGTATCCCGGGCCGGGTTATTATCCAATATTTTTCTTAAAGAATCAGAAACATTTTTTTGTGAAAATGACTGTAAGGAAAGAAGGATAAAAAAGACGGACCGGAAGATTGTACGCATATAATTGTTTTTTGAGCATTACAATAGCATCATGTATGAAAGTTAAAACAATCATGCAGATTTCTAACGATTTGCAACAAAAAATAAACAGGGGTTATCAAATAATAAATGCCGGTTGAATTTGCCTTGTGCCGGTAGTATGTTTGATTCATCAATTTATTTTCAACTTTTAAAATCAAGCACAATGAGTATCATCTTTCTTACACTCGGCTTTCTCCTGATTTATTTTGGAAAACAAAGAAAATTTATTACCCAGGGCAAATTGCTATAACAGGTAAGCGAAGAAATTGGTAATAAAGAAGCAGGCGATGCAATCAGCGCTGCCTTCGGCATTGGATTTAGGTTTTACCTCAAAAATATTATGATGGTGTTTGGTGGCCTATTTATTTTGTGTGGATTGATGGGGTTGCTACTGTTTTAAATGCTTTTAAAAATAGTATTATTTCTATTTTTTATTTTTTACATTTATCATTAGTAATCCAAAAACTCCCATATTCTGCAAAGGCCACAATCTTAACCCCCAATCGTTTTTTAAATGATTTCTGCCAGGACATTTCTATAATGCTTTGATGTGGTATTGCATACCTGGTAAATTCGATAAATACACTCCACAAGCTTACTCCTGGTAATTGCAATCACTTAACATTTAATGAGTGACGTGTATTTTTTTTGCCCTTATCCCGGTATAAAAAACAGCAGCAATTAATGAACCCGCCTGGAAAATACTTACCTCGAATGACTACATACCTGTTTTGATTTTCATTCACCAACTAAATTATTTTTATGAAAAAAGTTTTCGTTTCATTATTAAGCGCAGGATTAGTATTAACTGCATTATCCGGTAATGCCCAGGACCCAAAAGTTTCCATTGAAAAAATTGATGAACAATGCAAGGGTCTTGAGTACAACAAAAGGGTAAGATTATCCGTGGCAAGTTTTACGGTGGCTACCCCAAGTGCCACCGGGCAGTTTGGCGGAGAGTTATCAGAAATGCTTACCAATGCCCTGCAGAATGTAAACTGTTTTAACGTGTTGCTAAGCACAAAAGACCTGGGCGATATCACCGAAGAAATAAATGCTGGTCAGGCTGGCTATACATCGGCGGGCTCATCTCCCCAAACAGGAAAGATGAAAGGCGCCCAGGTAATAGTAACCGGAAAAGTTACAGAGTTTGCAGTGGGTGAATCATCTGGTGGAGCTTTTGGGATAAATGTTGGTAGCAATAAAGCAAAAATCGGTTTCATAATAAAATTGATAAATCCTGAAACAAGAGAGATAATAGATTCCAAATCAATAAATGTAGATGGGAGTGCGAACGGTTTTAAAGGATTAAAACTTGGCGGCTTAAAAGTAGCCGGTAGTACAAAGAATAATAAAGCGCTTGCAGATGCCTGCGAAAAAGGCATTATACAGGCTATACAATTTATTGCAGCAAGTAAAGATAAAATGCCCTACCCGGAAGGTGGCAATGTAGTAGCCAAAAAGTTTGATGCGGCAAACTGTACTTTATTACAAGCTGCTTATGTGCCCAAAATAATGGTTATCCTGCCGGAGTTTCATATTACCAGCCGCATACCCGACCCGGCTGGTGAAACAGAAATAAACAGGATGCTGATTGAAGCAGGATTTCCGGTAGTTGACCCATCTATGTTTGCCACCATACGCAATGGTGCCAAATTTAATCAGGCTGCCAAAAACCCTGCTGCTGCTATTTCTATGGGCAAAGAGTTTGGTGCAGATATTGTAATTTTTGGCGAAGCTTTTAGCCAGCTTGCAGGTACTACCAATGGGCAAACAAGTTGCCGTGCCAGGGTAGAGGTAAGGGCTGTAAAAACTTCGGACGCTATTATGATTGCTACCAACGGACTGGAGGCAGGTGCCCTGGATATAGCAGAATTTGTTGCTGCAAAATCTGCATTAAGAAGTGCGGCTAACCTTACAGCAACTTATTTGCTGGAACAGTTTTGCTCTAAAAATATAGTTTTTACCGGTAAGGGAAAAAGTACTGCAACCTTTGCTTCCAAAAGTTTGAATGTAACGGACATCACCGTTCAAAATACTGATTATTCAAAATTGAAATTGCTACTGGACTTACTTGCCACAAAAGGAAAGGTGCTTGAAAAATCTATAAACGATGGAACAGCAACCGTAAAATTTGAACATGTCCCTGCTGTGGATGCCGGTGATTTAATAGACAGTAAGCTGGGGACAAAATTTTCAATTAAAGATTTATCAACCGGTAAAATAACGCTGGTTTCCAAATAACTGCTGATTTTATACAGCTATTAAAATTTGGTGAATGGTACCCTGTAATAATTGTGTTGGCATGCCCTGTGTTGGAAGTTTACCACTGATAGCAGCGGGGCAGCCAGCCAATTAATACTGTGTTATGTTTAGCGTGAATGGTGAATGGTGAATCGTCAATAAATATCCGACTTGATGCATGATGCACAAGTAAACCAACACTATATTCCTAACACCAACGCTATGTATCAAATCTCTTACAATCTTATTAGCAAAGGCGGGGTTATATAAATGGGGAAGCTAAAATTCAATCCAAAACAAAACAACCTTTATCCAGTATCATGCATAGATTAATAAATAGCGATGCATGGTTTTTCACACAACACAATTAAAGTTCCCCAATGGTATGCGGTACAAGGGAGTGACACAACGATGCTGCCCATAGCTGCTGCTTTGTTTGGACAACAAAACTGTAACTCCTTTTTTTTAATCCCTTCACATTTTAATGATAACTGTTTCTATCATTTTTTTAAACAAGTAAATAAATTTTGTATGAAAAAAAATCAACTGCTGTTAGTATCAGCAATAGCCCTGATGTTAATTTTTACACAAGCGGCCAGCGCCAAAATATGGCGGGTGAATAATAAATCCAACTACAATGGCTCCACGTTGTATGGCGATAACTTTGGAGGTACCCCGGCTTATCCTGTTTATGTGCAGGTTAACCAGGTGATGGGACAGGTTGCCAATGGTGATACAATCCATGTGGAAGGATCAACCGCTATTTATGATGATGCGGCCATTACAAAACGAATTGTGCTGATTGGTACCGGTTATTTTTTAACCGATAATCCTAAAACTGCCAACAATACTTTAGAGTCTAAAATTTCAAGAGTAGATTTTAATACCGGCTCTGCAGGCTCACAGGTAATTGGTATGAATGTGGTAAATAATGGCAACTCCTTCGATGGTTATGTATATGCATTGGTGAATGGCCTTACCATAAAAAGATGCAGGATAGAGAGAGCAGTATGGTTTGAAACACTGTTAACTGATGTGTATATTATACAAAACTTTTTTCCAAATAGTATTGTCACCAATTGCCTTTCTACAAATGGAAACTCATTTTTTATTCCACCAACGGATATTATTTTCAACAACAATATTTGCCAGAAAACTTTAACCTGGGGAAGCCCTTTGGCTAACCCAACCACATTTTGGCCTATAACTGAATGTAAGAATAATGTATTTGACGGGCCGGATAATCTTGCAACACCTAACCTGTCTTTTAGCAGCTCGTCTTTTAAAAACAATATACTGATGCCAAACAATGCCATTGTAAATATCGTTGCATCTGCCGGTGTAGTGAGCCATAATATTGGTACGCTGGCTGCACAGTTTGGTACTACCAATAACAACCTGGTAGTACCTGCCATTACTTCACTCTTTGTTAGTTCTCCATCAAGAGATGCCAGTTACCAGGTGGCACCGGCTTCAGTAGCTGCCAACAGTGGCGCTGATGGTGCAGACAGGGGTGCATTTGGCGGAGTTTCAGTTACAGGTCGTTATACCCTTTCCGGTTTGGCACCTATTCCGGTGCTGTATGAAATTACTACTGCCGGTGTAGCGGATGCTTCAGGATTACCGGTTACCATCAGTGCAAGAACCATAAAATAAATTGTGATGAAAACATTATTTATAACAGCCATTTTATTTTGCAGTTTTTTGTGCGCCACTGCACAAAATATAATACAGGCAGAATATTTTTTAGATGAGGATGCCGGCTTTGGCAAGAATACAATTATCAACTTACTCAATCCGCAGCCGGATGGTGCTTATAGTTTTACTGTTAATCTTGCAGGTGCCGGCATAGGCTATCATAAACTTTATTTGCGTACCAAAGACATTGATGGAAATTGGGGGCAAACCAGCAGAAGAAATATTGAGGTTATATCCTCAAATAGTATAAAAGTAGTTACCGCTGCAGAATATTTTATTGATGCCGATGCTGGCTTTGGACAGGCAACACCTATAACGGTAAACCCTCAGAATGTTGATATACTTGAAAGCTTTACTGCAAACCTTACAACTTTGCCGGTAGGTTATCACAAATTATACATTCGCACAAAAGATAATGATGGTAACTGGGGTATTACCACCAGGCGAAATATTGAAGTACTGCCCCCCAATGAATCTATACGAATAACGGAGGGTGAATATTTCTTTGATACAGACCCTGGCTTTGGTGAAGCAAACCCGGTAATAATAAATCCAACTGATACGCTTATACTGCAAAATTTTGTAGCTGCCACAGCATCACTTTCAATTGGCTACCACAAATTGTATATCCGGGTAAAGGATAATACCGGCAAATGGGGCATCACATCCAGGCGCAATGTAGAGGTAGTAAACGCCAATGTATTTGTAGTATCTGGTGTAGAGTATTTCTTTAATGCTGACCCGGGCGTGGGCAAAGCCCGGCGATCTTTTTTTGCAAACCCTGCTGCGGATAGTTCATTCACTTTTAAAATTCCGGTAAGTGAAATACCTGCTGGGGCACACACTTTATACCTAAGGGTAAAAGACAGTGTTAATAATAGCTGGAGCCTTACGCAGTGGCAGGTAGATTCTGTAGTTACATCAGTACAATCCGGCAAGTGGAGCCAGCCTGCTACCTGGAGCAATAATAAAATACCCGATGCCAACACAGTGGTATTACTTTTTCATAATGTGGATGTAGATATAATTGATGCGGTTTGTAAATCGCTTACGCCTTACGGTAATAGTGTACAATGCAATATTGAAGCAGGAAAGGCACTGAAGATTACCGGTATTAAAAACTAAATAATTTTTTGATTATGCCACCAACAATCAACCAGCATATAAACGGCCCCGGCACACTGGGCCTGCATACCCACAGCGGCAAAGAATATTTTTTGCCCGGGCAAATTATCCGCCTTGAAGCGAAAAGTAATTATACCAAAATTTATTTCACCAATCACCCACCACTGGTGATGGCAAAGGTTTTAAAAGATTTTGAATTGTCACTTTTGCCTTATGGTTTTTTAAGGATACACCGTTCGCACCTGGTAAATAAAATTTTTATACAGGCAATAAACAGTGCAGGCCAAATCATTATTGGGGATGCATATGTTGCTGCAATATCAAGAAGGCGAAAGGGGCAAATAATAAAAGCATTAAGAGCCTGATGGTTGGTCCCGGCAGAAGTTTTTCATGGCAACATCGTTGCATCGCCCTCTTGTACAAAAAAATCTTTGGGCAACATTATAGACGTTATAACAATGTTAGCTCAATCACTCAACTAGGTTTTAAAGGAACAATAAAAATTTACAGATAATAAAAATAGTAAAATGAAAAAAATGGAAAATTACCTGGTCATCTTTATCCTGACGTGGGCTTTTGTACATAATTTATCCGCACAGGTAAAAAGACCTATTGAGTTGTATGACCTGGTGTTATTATTTGCACCCGATAGCAGTACAGGCAGTCCATTAGTTGATTGGAAAAGAGGAGCAGAAGCCGCAAGCCCGGTAAAATGGAGCAGCACTTTAAAAAAAACCGGCAAGGAAACATTTACAAAAGAAGGAAATGTAAAAGTCCTAATTAATAAAAAGGTAGTGAGTTGTGGTGGCGGGGGCGGCGAAGGAGTTTGCGAATGGTATATTATTTTAGATGGCCCTGGCAAAGGATATAGAATATTTACGATTGGTGCAGATAATTTTCACATTGATAAAGATGAAAATGTTTTAAATACACTTTTCAGAAAAAATAGAATGATAGTGACTCTATTAAAAAGAGACACTGAAAGTATTTTATTTTGGAATTATAGATATAAGGTCCACCTACCGGGCAAATTGCCGTTGTGGATGAAGATTGAATATGAGAATCAAACTGCAACGGCGGGCCAGGCTGAGGCATCGGATTTTACAGACCTTTTTAGCATAACATTTTATACGGATGAAAAAGATTTAAATAAACTGCAACCTGATTATTAATTGGGGTTATACGAATGATCATTAAATGTTTCCGGCAGCCTTTCATTTTCGTAACCACAGTTGCCGCATTGATAAACATAGTCTGGCGCTACTGCATAGCTCGAAAATATCCAGGTGATAATAGCTGTTAGAAAATTGGTGGTGCCGGGTTTGGCAATATAGGTAAAGTTATTACCGCCACACCTGGGGCAGGTTGCAGCTTCTAAATATTCGGCTTCATAACCGGCTAACAACTGCTTCACCATTTCTTCATCACTGTTTTTTACCACCAGCTTAATGCCACCAATTGCATTGCTTAACATCGGATCAATTGTTACCGTATTTTCATCCTTTAAATAACATTCCACTCCGGCGGCATGCAATTTTGTTAAGGTGATATTGGCCGTAAAATAATTATCAAAAGTTTTTACTGTTACGAGGTCCATAAAGTTTGCGGATTTAATTCGTGAAGGGTGAATGGATGAGTAATGAGTGATGAGTGATGAGTAATTCATAAATCAATTAAAAGTTCACAAAAAAGAAGCAAAAACTCAAAGTTGATATTGTACTTTCTTAGCGCCTTATTTTATTTCTTTGCGTCTTTTCGTGGAAAAATAAAGTACTAAGTAAACACCATTGCCCATTCACGACCATTATTGTTTTCCATCAATGATCAAAGGTGAGTTGCCCTTCCCCATCACAATCACTTTCGCATTCGGGCTTACTGCAATTTCTTTCATGGCCTTTATTTGCTCGTATTGCAATTGCTGGTCGGTAAGGCCGGTGTTAATGATTT
>JANMVB010000427.1:0-5874 GCA_031392305.1 Ferruginibacter sp. | reverse complement strand
CAGGAAATACCCTAACAGCAAGTATCAATATTTATTCAAAATAAAATCACAATGAAAAAATTAAAAAGTACCCTAACATTGCTTTCAGCGTTGATCACTTTCAACACTTTTGCACAAAGCAAAGAGTTTGAAAATGTAATTGAAGTAGAAGTACGCAACACGGTAGAAATCACCAACAACAAGCAGATAGTTGGTTATGCATTTTTCTACAAGATGGACAAGATGAAAAAATCTGCAATGTACCGTTTGGCCATTCTGGATGAGAACCTGAAAGAAATCGGCAACAATGAATTTGAAGGGCCAAAAGACCTGCAACTAAAACGTGCGGTGTACGAATCAAACCAAATACTGCTTAGCTTTTTTGACATAGGTAAAAAAGATGGGTATGCAAGATTTGTAAAAGTCTTCGACCTTAAAGGAAAAGAAAAAGGACTTATCCCTTATGACCCTGAAAAAGTTAAGAAAGGTATGTTCGGCGCAGCGGTTGCCGAGCAAATGGAAGCCATCTACGAGGGAACAGATAACGTAGAAGGAAAAGGTTTTGTAACCGTATATCAAAGCAAGGCAAAAACAGGTGGAGTAGATATCCAGATGATTGGGTTGAACGGAAAACTAACCTGGGAAAAAAGCATATCTGCAGAGAAAGGTGACCGGTCAGACCTTTACCTTCTTGGCACAACTGCCAATACCATACTGTTTTTTGAAATGGACAGGGCTGGTATAATGGACAGAGATGCAACCATATATTTAGTAGGATTAAGCGCTGATAACGGCAAAGAACTTTTCAAAAAACCTATGGACATCAAAGGGCTTTCTTATGAACCAATGTTGATTAAAAAAAATGATGATGGCAAGTTGAAAATTGTAAGCAGCATGGCTGATGTAAGCGATAAATTTTTCACCGCAAAACCCAATGGCTTCAGTATCGCCGAATTGAACGATCAGACCGGTGAAATAACAACGCTTAAGGATTTCAACTTTCAGAACGACCTGGGTAACGTGTTAGACATGAAGAATGAAAACAAATCTGAGGACGGATACATAAAGGCACATGATATTCTGATGATGGAAGATGGCAGCATGGTAATGGTTGGTGAATTCTTTAGAAAAACAGTGAGCGGTGGCGGCATGGCCATGAAAATCCTTTCACAGGGGCAAGCATCGGCAGCACAGGCTACCATCGGTGATATGTTTTTGCTTCGTATAAACAATAATATGAAAGCGACTGCACTGGAAAAAATCGAAAAGGATAAAGAACGGGTTTACATGCCAACAGATGGTATTCCCATAGGGCTTATGGCAAGATTGCTGACTTACCAGCATGATTTCGGCTACATGTATACAGATGAAGGTATAACAGGCACTAAAAAAACCGTTCTTGCAAAAGGCACATTTGGAGAAGAAACATATGGCACAGTGGCACTAAGTATTAATGAGAAAAAAGGCTTCACAAAAAAAAGTTTCAATCTTGAAAAAGAAAAAAATGTAAAGTACTTTATTGCACGGGCCAAGCCCGGTTATGTAATGATCATGAAGTATTTTTCAAAAAATAAAAAAATAGCTGTCAATTTGGAGAAAGTAAACTGATCAGTAAATACGCTATTATCAAAAGGCTGCCTCAGAAGGGTAGCCTTTTGTTTTCCGTGATGGGTATAAGCAAAATCCCAATTTTTAGAGAATGACCATTGCATCATCTTCGTTCGGATAATAAAACATTGCTTGCTTTTTTTCCCTTGAGCAGTATAAGTATTAACTTTAGCCAATACCATTTAATAAATTACAACTATAAATAAAAATGAAAAAAATTGTAACGGCTTTGTTATTGTTGATTACCCTAACGGCAGCAGCACAAAAAAAACCAGTTAAAGAAAAATGGATAAAACTTTTTAATGGAAAGGACCTGAAAGACTGGACGGTTAAAATAAAAGATCATCCGCTGAATGATAATTTTGGAAATACTTTCCGTGTTGTAAACGGGGTAATGAAAGTAAGTTATGATAAGTATGATGGCTTTAAAGAGCAGTATGGCCATATCTTTTATAAGAAAAAATTTTCTGCCTACCTGCTGGTGGTGGAATATCGTTTTACTGGTGAGCAGGTAAAAGGCGGGCCAGGCTGGGCATTTCGTAACAGTGGAATGATGTTGCAGGGCCAAACCCCACAGAGTATGGCGCTTGACCAGGACTTCCCGATTTCACTGGAAGCACAGTTGCTCGGCGGCAATGGGAAAGATGAACGCAGTACCAACAACCTTTGCACCCCCGGAACAAATGTTGTGATGAAAGGAAAATTATTTACACCGCATTGTGTAAACTCCAGTTCCAAAACTTACCCGGGTGATCAGTGGGTAAGGGCAGCAGTGTTGGTGTTAAGGGATTCCATCATTAAACATATTGTAGAAGGAGATACGGTAATAGTATATGAGAAGCCACAGTATGATGGTACAGATAAATGGGTAAAGCAGGCAGGCCTGCCTGGTGACGCCACTATAAAAGCAGGAACTATTTCATTGCAAAGTGAAAGCCATCCTGTTGAATTTAGAAAAGTAGAATTATTTGACCTGGAAAAATATATGAACGATCCTATAAAACTGAAAAGAATATTAAAGCAACTCAGTGCAAGGAAATAATGATATACTGCGGCGATGGCTGTAGGTTTCAAACCCCTGCTCCTTATGGATTTTAATTAAACAGTTCCATGTTTTAAGGTTTGTAATTCTTTTAAAAACTCCAGTGCCTTTGTTACCCTTGTACCCGAAGATTTCTGAATGAATTTTTTTACCCAGCCTTTATGCAGGTTCTTATAAGATATTTCTTTATAAAACCAGGCGCCTAGAGGAATCAATATGATAAAAGTAACGGCTTGCACTGTCCACCAGTTGCCATTAGATTGCCTTATTATATCAAAATCAGCAAAAGCTTTGATATTAAAATCCTTAATTACTTTACTCACGATAACCGGGTATGCCAAAAAACTGGGTATAAATAATACAGACAGCTTTGCGTAGTATAAAATATGAGTTTGCAGTGCTATAAGCGAACTTTGCAATGTGGCCAGGTCATTATTATAATCCATACTTTTTATAAGCTTAATTTGTTTTAAAGCATTTATAAATGTAGCTACATAAAAAGCCAGTAAAGCAAAGGCTGAAACAGCATAAGAAAACTGGAAAAAATTGATAGCCAGAAAAGCTGTCAGCAATAGAATTGCGATTGAGTGAAATATGATTTCAACTACTCTTTGCCGATACAGGGGTACCAATTTTGACACTACTTTTTGGGCCTGGATCAATGCAATGGTTTGTTCATTGAGCTTCAGGCCTTTTTCTAATTTATTATCATTCAATAACCACATTGTTTTTAAATTATCTAATTCCATTTTTAAATATTTTATTGATTAAAAAAATTCAACCTTAATTTTTCTTTGATCCGGTTGATTTTGGTAGCCACATTTGTTTCCGTGAAACCGGTGATATCTGCAATTTCCTTATGAGTATTATCATCCAGGTAAAGGAGTATAATGGCCTTATCAATTTCTTTTAGCTCATTGATGAATTGCTTTAATAACCGGAGATTGTTTTCTTCTTCATTTTCTTCGCCAGGATTTTCCTCAAAAACAATTAAACCTTCCGAAACAGGATCGTGATATTTGAATTTTTTTTCCTGCCGGTAAAAGGAGATAGCCACATTCAATGCTACCCGGTACATCCAGGTTGAATATTTAAAACCAGGATTGAAGGTGTGAAAAGACTTCCATAAGTTGAAAATAATTTCCTGTGCCAGGTCGTCCCGGTCATCTTTATTGGCACAATAAGAATTACAAATCTTGTAAATAATCTTTTTGTTTTCCTGTACTAACTGTATAAATTTTTTCTCGTCTGCTGTCATTATTTCCTAATATCAGGATGATGCTTTTAAGGGATATCATTATTTAATAGCCGTTCCATATAATACTTTTAGTGTTCTGCTGCTGCATGCCGGTACAACCGATAAATGAGTTTCACCATCAAATATTTGAGTAGTCATGATGATATCTTTATAATGGTGGCTTTTTAATGAGTTAATAAAAGCTGTCATCGGGCCAATCATCATTTCACCTTCCAATGCCCCCACTGAGAAAAAAATAGTTGCCGGTATTGATGTTTGCTGTTTTGCCAGGGAATGCTCCAGCTCTACTGCTTCATTGTTGTTCCACCAAAAAGACGGACTATTTATGGCATATCTTGTAAACATGCCAGGTTTTTTCACCAAGCAATATCCGGCAAATAAACCACCCAGGGAATGCCCCGATAAGCCACGGTCAGCGGTTGTTTTGTAATTTTTATCAATAAACGGGATCAATTCTTTTTGCAATGTAGCAAGAAACATTTCTGCTCCTCCTGATTTTAGCTGCCCTGGCGGAATCTGCAGCATTTTAGACCATTGTGTGTCAGACTGCGGAACGCTTGAAGGCGTAAAATCATAATACCTGCTTACCATCCAGCCAGATTCCGTTGTGTTGCTGTCGGCAATAGCAACAATAATTACCTCCTTTATTTCTTTGCCCAAATCCAGCACTTCACGGATAGCTTGAAATGCAGTGAATGAAAATTTTCCATCTAAAACATACAGCACGGGATAGTGTATGGTATCTGAAGCGTAATAATGCTTCGGCAGCGATACATACAACCGGTAAGTTTTATTATTAAAACCTGATCTTATAATATGCCCTTTTGTTGTTGACAACTCATTGATGTTTTCACTCTGGCCAAAAGATTCACGGGTATTTAAAAACAGTGTAATAAAGCAGACAGCACCTGCTATCATTAAATTAATCCTTTTCATTTTTTTAGATTTTAATTTTTATGACTATTCTGATCAGTTTTCGGCATCCCAGTTTTTGATTGGTGGCCTTGTATATGATTCGGAGCAGTTTTAAAATAATCACAGTTTTCATTATTTTTTTTAATCATTTACAATAACGCCAATTGCAATAGGAAGTATTAAAAGATTGGGCAGGATAATTTACCTGGAAAACTAATGGATAATAATGGCGTGGAAATCCAATGCCGGGGTTTCACACAACAATCACCGCTTGCGTGGTTTGTATCAAGCAGAACATTATACCCTACAAGGTCGGTATACTCACCGACCTGTAGCAAAATGTATTAAAAATGTAGGTAAAAGACTTTAAATAGAAAGCGTTCTGCAATTCATTAAAGGCCAATGTGTAGATGAGTTTGCGTTGCTTATATATTTTGGAAAACTATTCTAAGGCAGTGGCCGGTAAAGGAGCAACCACGGAGGCAAAATATAAAAAAACCGATAATGCCTACCACTGGTTTTCTATAAATAATAAGCTGCTATTTAGCCCGCCATTGCCTGTGATTCTTCGTAAGTAGGCCCATACATACCGGGCACTTTATTACCCGACGCTCTTAAATGCGCAACCAACTCACCACGGTGATGATATAAATGATTAAACAGGAAACTTCTTATTACCTGCACCTTTGGCATTGCAGGCATAAGATCCTGCCCACCCATTTGCATTCGCCAGGTATTAAGAAAGTTGGTTTCATCTGCATTTTCCAATACAGCTTTTGCATGGACAATATTTTCTTCCAGCTTAGCAACAATGTTGGCGGCCCTGCTGATATCGCCTTTGTCATATTTATAGCCGCCCATATCAAAAACATCCTGGTTAAAAGTTGGAGCATACCAGTTATATACTTCTGCAATATGGGAAGCTAACTGGCCCACCGACCACAGATGTGGCTGCGGCCTGTAATCCAGTGCAGAATCGGGAATAGCATTTAATAATTTGCGGGTGTTTTCAGCTTCAAACAAAAATTCACCCATTAGTGCCTGCTTCATCATTTGTATAATATTTTGAGTT
>JANMVB010000332.1:0-5700 GCA_031392305.1 Ferruginibacter sp. | reverse complement strand
TTGCCTGTTTTGTGGACAGCCGCAAAAAGCAGAAATTGCACCATCCCTGAAATTGTAAAATGGCTGTGTGAAAACCCTGCCAAGCTAATTGGTAAAGAAATGAACAAGGGTAAAATTGCAGTAGGCTATGATGCCGACCTGGTGGTATTTAATGCGGAAGCAATGTTTACCGTTACCGAAGAAATAATAAACCACCGGCATACAATAACACCCTACTTAAATGAACAATTGTGTGGTGTAGTAGAGCAAACTTATATTGGCGGGGTAAAGGTTTTTGATAAGGGTGGTTTCGTGCAACTGAATGCAGGTAAAAAAATATTAAACAAATAGAGGAATAATATTTGTTGTTAAGTATTATTATAAAAAGTTACAACCTTCTCCATCATTAAAGCCACACCTCCATTCCATAGAAGAGCAGTTGGGAGTGGTGAAATTTAAAAACCAATTTATTAAAATATGCCGGAACATAATTTTACAAACCTAACCGACCTCGCCGCTGAAAGATTAGGCGGAAAAACCCTGCTGTGCAGCGATGACTTTTTTGCAGAAAAGGAAAACCTTTTAAAACCTGGCCGCGGCATTTTTATTGCAGATAAATACACTGACCGTGGTAAATGGATGGATGGGTGGGAGTCGAGGAGAAAACGGGGGCCCGGCAATGACTGGTGCATTATACAACTGGCAACAGCCGGTAAAATTTATGGAGTGGATATTGACACCAACTATTTCCTGGGTAATCATCCGCCCTTTGCATCTCTCGACGCATTTAATATAAAGGACGTTGACACCGATGAATATGAAAAAATAAACTGGGTGCAGATTTTGCCAAAGTCACCACTGCAACCGGGATCACAAAACTTTTACGAAGTAAACGATCACAATATTTATACCCATATAAGGCTAAATATTTTTCCTGATGGGGGAGTGGCCAGATTAAAAGTTTATGGAGAAGTTGTAAAAGACTGGAGCATGGTTGCTGAAGATGAAGAACTTGATTTGGCCGCAGCAGTAAATGGGGCGAAATCGGTTTTGTGTAATGATATGTTTTTTAGTCACATGGATAATTTAATAATGCCGGGCCGTGGCGTAAATATGGGTGATGGCTGGGAGACCAAACGCAACCGCACCCCGGGTAATAAAGATTGGGTAATTGTTCGCCTGGCCGTTGCGGGAGTTATTGATAAAGTACTGATTGATACCTGCCACTTTAAAGGTAATTATCCCGATAGTTGTATGATTGAAGGGTGCAATATTGCAGCGGATGATGCAGTTGATTTTGGAAAAAATGAAGTCAACTGGATAACCCTTTTGCCACAAGTAAAATTAAAGGCAGACCATGAACATTATTTTGAAGAAGAAGTAAACATTCATCAGCCGGTTACGCATGTACGCTTAACGATTTTTCCTGATGGTGGTGTTAGCAGGATGAGGCTATTTGGGAAAGGCAAAGCCCCACTGCCCCCCGAAGGGAGGGTCTGAAGAATGTGATTGCAAAGAGGAATGTGAAAGAGTGAAGATTTTTGGTTAATTATTTTGTGGGTAAAGATTCACACAGGTATGCGGTACAAGTGAGTGACACAACGATGTTGACCGGAGCTTAACAGTTTGGTCAAAAAATTTTATTTAATTGAATTGCAACTAAGAAAAAGTGTAATCAAATTATCAGGGCCTGGCTCCCTCTCCTTCGGAAAGGGCGGGGGGTGAGGTCGCACTAAAAATATCCATCTATGACATTACACGAACTGAATTTATTACCGGTTGAACAACTCAAAGCAGAACTGTTTAAATGCTGTGGCTCCTCAGCCTGGGTAAACAAAATGCTCAGCTTTTTTCCGATGGACGACCTGGTTGAAATGCTGGAAGATGCAGAGGAGCAATGGTATGCCTGCACCGAATCAGACTGGAGGGAAGCATTTACCCATCATCCAAAAATAGGCGATACAGAATCTTTAAAAAATAAATTTGCTGCTACTGCCCAATGGGCCGCTGGAGAGCAAAGTTCAATAAATACAGCTTCGCAGGATACCATTCATTTATTAGCCAGGGCCAACGGGGAATACGAAAAAAAATTTGGCTATATTTTCATAATTTGTGCTACCGGAAAATCACCAGGTGAAATGCTGGATTTATTGAACAACCGTTTAAATAATGATGCTGCTGAAGAAATTAAAATAGCCATGGATGAACAAAATAAAATCACATTGCTTCGTTTACAAAAACTTTTAAAATGAGCCATATTACCACACATATATTAGATACCAGCAAAGGCAAGGCTGCCTGGGGGGTATCAGTTATTTTGTATCAGCAAATAGCGCATGAATGGATACAAATTGCAAAGGGTATTACTAATAAAGAAGGGAGATTAAGCAACCTGCTTGATGAAGGTACAGAACCAGACCTAGGTTTTTATAAACTGAAATTTGATGTGAAGCATTATTTTAGTGCAACCGATACGGAGACTTTTTACCCGGTTGTGGAAATAGTATTTGAAATAAAAACAATTGAGCATTACCATATTCCGTTGCTCATAAGCCCGTTTGGCTACAGTACCTACAGAGGTTGTTAAAATCAATCTGCGTTATTATTAGCTTACAAAAATTAAACAGCAACACTCAGTACCTCTACTTTTTTTATTTACGAAGTGTAACCTTTAAATTTCACTATGAACTTTTCAATACCCGAACAGGACAAAACATCGTTGCTTGAGCAACTTCAATTAGCTAATTTAAAATTTCAAAAAACCTATCCCGGCGATAAGCCCGAGAGGCAGGCGGTTCATACTGTTTATGGTGGTGCCAATCTTTTTAAATCAGACACCGCAGTAAAAATGGGTGAGATAGCATTGCGCAATTTAAAAATGTATGCACCAAATTTTGTAACCCTTGCCAAAGTGTTGGAACTGGAAGGTTACCAACACCTGCCGCACCTGGAAAAAGATATTGAAATGCTTACCCATAAGCTGGATGCAATGAGTGAAGCAGATCGTAAAACAGAAGTGGCATGGTTATCTTATTCTGTGTATAATAAGATCATAAAAAAATTGCAAACAGAAGCCATTGAAGATTTCAGAATAGATTTTGAAGATGGCTTTGGCAATCGTCCTGATGATGAAGAAGATGCTACAGCTGTTAATGCAGCCAATGAACTCGCCATCGGAATGAGCAATAAAACCATATCGCCTTTTATTGGTATCCGCATCAAGCCTTTTACGGAAGATTTAAAATTCAGGGGGGTGCGTACGCTTGATATTTTTCTTACTACTTTATTGCAACAAACAAATGACGTACTGCCTGATAACTTCGTGGTGATGTTGCCGAAAGTAACCATCCCCGAGCAGGTAACCACACTGGTTAGCTTGTTTAAAATAATTGAAAAACAACATGGCCTGCAGCCCGGTACCCTCAAAATGGAAACCATGGTAGAGGCCACGCAGATTATCATGGATGAGGAAGGACGCAATCCATTAATGCGTATTGTAAGGGCCGGTGAGGGGCGCCTCATCGCTGCACATTTTGGCACTTATGATTACACGGCTTCCTGTGGTATCACCGCCAAATACCAAACCATGGCGCATAGCGTATGCGATTTTGCACATCATGTTACAAAAGTTGCCTTAGGCAACACGGGTATATTTTTAAGCGATGGTGCTACCAACGTAATTCCCATTGGACCACACCGGGGTGATGAACTTACTTATGAGCAGCTCAGCGAAAACCGTGACTCTGTGTATAATGCCTGGCGTACTGGCTTTAAGCACACCACGCATTCACTTATCAATGGATTGTACCAGGGTTGGGATCTTAATCCGGCGCAGGTGCCCATGCGCTATGCCGCCACTTATAATTTCTTTTTAAGCAGTTATGACGATGCCGTATTTCGTTTAAAAACTTTTGTTGACCGTGCCGCCATCTCCACCCTTACGGGTGATATTTTTGATGATGCAGCCACCGGGCAGGGCTTGCTCAATTTCTTTTTAAAAGCTATGAACTGTGGTGCCATCACCGAAGAAGAAGCACTCGTAACCGGCCTTACTATTGATGAAATCCGCAGCCGTTCTTTTTACAGGATACTTGAGGGGCGGAGGGGGAATGGATAATTGAATAATGGATAATGGATAATTGGATAATTTATAATTCGTTTTTAATTCTTAATTTTTAATTCCTAATTCCTACTCCATAATTAAATTTTGTCCGGGCAAAGAAGCTATGGTCATCATCGTTGTGTCACTCACTTGTACTGAATACCAATTGGCAACATTTCAGACCATATAACCAATTACTGAAAATTGTTATTGTGCCGTTTTTAATGTAAAGCAACTGCATTTTTGCTGAGCTTCTGGTGAGCCTTATTTCCTTCCCGAACTATTATTTCTACAATCTCTTCTATATCTTTTTTTGATGTTCTGAAATTTACAATACAGGCTCTTAAACAATACTTTTCCATTACCAGCGCATTGGATAAAAACACTTCGCCACCGTGTTGCAGCTCATTCAATAATGTTTCATTTAACCTGTTTAAATAAGCTTCCCTGTTTTCATCATCCTGGTTATAATTTAATGGTACAAACCGAAATGTAGTAATGCTTAAACTTTGTGTGATGGCCTCCAGTTCAGGATGATTGTTAGCCAGGTTAAATAATAATTTTGATAACTGAATATCTTCATCGATCATTTGGATATAGCCATTTTTACCTACCTGTTGTAATGCCAGCCAAACCTTTAAAGCCCTGAAGCCACGTGAATTTTGCAACCCGTATTCGTAGTAGTTAAGGGTTAGGTTATCATTATCATGGCTAAAGTTGTAGTATACCGGATGGGAGCTAAATGTTTCAATCAAATGGTTGGGATCTTTCACTAAGGTACATCCGGCTTCAAGTGGACTGTACAACCATTTATGCGGATCAAGGGCAATTGAATCAGCTTCCTCAATGCCCTCAAACATCATTTTTAATCCGGGGATAACTGCTGCCGGTATGCCATAAGCACCATCAATGTGAAACCATAAATTATAGCTTTTACAAATTGCAGCAATACCTTTAAAATCATCAACCGCACCGGTGCTAACATCGCCTGCGGTACCAATTACCATGATGGGTTTACAGCTATTTTTAAGATCAGTTTTTATGGTCTCTTCCAATAGTTCATTATCCATTTTATTGTTGGCATCAGCCTGTATCCAACGAATCGATTTGGTGCCAAGGCCAAACAGTACAGCCGCTTTCTCTACCCAGGTGTGGGTTGTTTTTGAGCAATAGATGGTAAGTTTTGTTTCGTTATTAGATATACCTTCTTCCTTAATATTTTTAGGCGCTTTTGCAGTTCGGCCAGCTAAAAAACCAGTGAAGTTTGCCATGTTGCCACCACTAACCAAAAGGCCACCGCATGTTGGGGAAACACCAATAAATTCTGCCAGCCATTTCACCGTTTGTTTTTCAATTTCAGTTGCAATGGGGCTTAAAATATTTGCACCAACATTTGGGTTAACAGCAGCAGCCAGCAAATCTGCCAATGCGCCAATAGGTGCAGCCGAAGAGGTGATATATCCTAAAAATTTTGGGTGTCCGTTCAGCAGCGAATGATTGAACAATAGCTGTGTAGTTGCAGCAATTAATTCATCCACAGGTGTGCCGTTTTCCGGAAGGCTTGCAGTGCCCAGTATTTGCTGCAATTGTTTTGGCGACTCACCGGTAGTAACCGGCTG
>JANMVB010000302.1:0-2853 GCA_031392305.1 Ferruginibacter sp. | reverse complement strand
TTTGAAAAAGGAAAAAGCCTTTAAAAGGTTCATCAGGTTATTGCGGGGATGGATTTCACCAGTAAATAAAAAATATTCTTTACCCCCTGCCCACGCTTCTTTTATGGTGGTTTTCTCATTAAAATTGAGCGGTTGATACAGATCACTTACACCTGGTTGCAACACTTCTATTTTAGCTTCGCTGATATTGTAGCGCTCAATGATTTGCTTTTTTTGATCAGCCGAACCCACCATAACAGTAGCAGCTTTATTTAAAAAACACAAAGCATTTTTTTTAATGTAGCCAACCTGTTTTTTATTAGAAAAAGGATGCTCATTTAAAAAATATAAATCATTAATAAAAAGGCACTGTCTTATTTTGGTACGTGAAGAACAGGCTCCATCAGTATTTACAAGAATAGTAGCTTTATATTTTCTTATTAAAGCCGGCAGTGTATAATCATACCAAATCTTCCATAACAAAACAGTATTTGCCCTTGGCCCCGAAATTACCTCAATGATATTTGATGGATTATTTATTGCAAGCCTGCTTTTTCGTGCTGTAATAAAAATGAATTGATGAATTGTATTTTCTCTTGCAATTCTTTTAAACAGTTCATAATTAAAGTTCTTATTTACTTCACTTACAAAATGCGTTAAATTAATTGCAATGATCATTCAATGGTATTTAATGCAGAGTGTTTCGTTGTGATTGGTTTTTGTATAGCTGAGCTTTTACCAGGAAGGAAACAATAGTTATATTACTTAGAAACACTTCGGGGAGCAGGTGGTTTTTATTTTAGTACTTTCAATTTTACAGTTTCAATTCTTGTATCACTCACATTTAAAATATCAAACTGGTAATTGCCAATTGTAAAGGTTTCTTTTTGCTTGGGTATTTCATTGCGGTATTGAATTATAAAACCACTGAGGGTTTCAGTTTCCTGGTTGTCTGCAAATTGCAGTTCGTATTTCTCTGTTATATAATCCAGCTCCAGCCTGCCACTAAAAATAAATTCGTTGGTGGCTAATTGTTTATCTACAAATTCTTCTGTATCGTATTCATCTTTTATATCGCCAAAAATTTCTTCCAGCAAATCTTCCATTGTTACTATACCTGCAGTACCACCAAATTCAT
This sequence comes from Ferruginibacter sp., assembly GCA_031392305.1. GTDB lineage: Bacteria > Bacteroidota > Bacteroidia > Chitinophagales > Chitinophagaceae > Ferruginibacter. The sequence goes on along the minus strand of JANMVB010000302.1, from coordinate 1,736 downwards.
CTACCACCCAGGCAATGCTTTTTCTTTCCTTACTAAATTTTGTCATCAGGTCTGTAGCACTCATACTTTCCGGAATGGTAGGTATGGGCAACAAAATTGCCTGGATGTCTGTTGGGTTTTTAAAGAGGTCAAGCTGGTGTACATATCCTAATATTGTATCAATATTATTTTCGTAAACCACCAATTTGCTGAGCTTGGTATGAATAAATTTTTCTTTTACATTTTCAATATTGGTACGGATATCCACCCCGTCAATTTCCTTCCTTGGGATAAGGCATTCCCGGATTTTTTTTTCGCTTAACGACAAGGCATTTTCAAATAATTCTTTATTAATTTCCGAAGTATCTTCTTCATCATGGTGCTTGCTTTGCTGAATAAAATGCTCCAGGTCTATTTTGGTAAAGACATCCTTTTTTTCATTGAGTTTTACATTGAAAATATATTTCAATATCCATTCTGATATATCAACAAAAAAAGAAGCGATGCCAGAAAAAATTGCAAAGAAAACCTGGATAATGTAGGTGATGATGCCGCTGCTTAAAATGGTTTCATTTTTTGCACGGAAGTATGCTTTAAAAATAAATTCAAAAAACAACAGGCAAAGTGTTGAAACCATCGTTTCAATAATCAGGTGCAGGTAGGGGTTTGAAATATTCCAGCTATAATTACCAATCCTGTTTTGCCAAACCCCCGACATAAAGCTACTCCAAAGTAATCCGTACACTACAAGTATTACATTGAATCCAATAAGGGTCATCCCTATAAAACGGGCGGGTTTGTCAGCATATTCGCCCCATACACGGCCACTATAAGTGCCTTGCTTTTTTCTTAGTTCAATCGATAATTTATTGGCAGAAACAAATGCTATTTCAACGCCTGATAAAAAACCAATCAGTATTAAAGAAATGATTATTGCAAAAAGTGCTATCCAATCCATGCAGTAAAAGTAAGGAAGATGATTGATTTAGTGTGAATGCTGAAGGCTGAAGGCTGAATATTTCACAATTGACCATGGCCATTCACCATTGACCTTTCACCATTCACGAATTAAACCGGCAAAGTTGAAACCTTACAGTTTGATAAACCCGGCTATAATAATGCTGGCTTCGTTACAGGCTTTTTCAAGATCATCATTTACAATTTGTTTGTCGAACTGGTCCTTAAAAGTTATTTCATAAGCAGCCTTATTGATACGGGCAGCTAAAGATTCCCGTGATTCTGTGCCACGGCTTTCCAGCCGTTTTTGCAGCTCCCCTACAGATGGAGGTACTATAAAAAGCGTAACCGAAGATTCGGGATATTGCTGTTTCACATGTATGGCTCCCTGTACATCAATATCCAGTACAGGTATCCTGCCCTCATCCCATATACGTTGCAATTCACTTTTTAGGGTGCCGTAATATTTTCCTTCATACACCATCTCCCATTCTACAAATTCATTGTGCTGTATCTTTTGTTTAAAATCTTTTTCGCTGATGAAATAATAATCTACCCCGTTTTTTTCAATACCACGGGCTTGCCTGGTAGCAGCAGAAATTGAAAATGCAAGTTGGGGATACTGCTGCATCAGGTAGCGGGTAATGGATGTTTTACCGGAGCCAGACGGGGCAGTGATGATGATTATTTTATTGGGAACAGGCATTTGCAAAGAAAAGAAAGAAAAAGTAAATGGAAGTCAATTCATAGTTGATCGTGGATTGTTGGTCGTTGATAGTAGCAGTTTTATAACATAGCTG
>JANMVB010000264.1:0-28767 GCA_031392305.1 Ferruginibacter sp. | reverse complement strand
TTAAAACCCTTCTTATTACTTTCATGGCTGTATGGCATATCATTTCGTAAGCATACTTTATGGCCTTTTAATTTCCCTATCAACAAAACAAATAAGTGAGTAAAATAATGCCAGCCGTGAACTACTATTATAGATTTTTTAATTCTAAAAAGTTCTCTTAACATTCCAAGGTTTATCAATCCAAAAAATCCATTAGAATGCGAAGGTTTCCATGAATAGTTTTTAAAGAACCGGTATTCATAACCTTCTAATAAAGGAATATCCCATTTCACTTCTACTCCGAATTGCTTATCAAAACCTCCTTTTATTGATTCATTGGAACAATACCAGGCTGTGGTTTTAACTCCTTTCTCACTCATATATTTATACATAGGAGCAAAATATTGAATTGGATGTGAGTTTATAAAAATGATATCCATCATTTATGCAACATATCTTTTCTTATAATAATAATTGCCAAATTTATCCCGAGAAAATTAACTAAAGGAATTACGATTTAGATTAAATGTTTCCTTTGAATAGCTTCTGCAAGTTCTTTTCCATAAACATTCCAGGGCCTTTTTCGTGCAGTTTCCATTGCTGCCCGCCCTGCTTCTTCAACAATTTCCGGATGTTCCAATAAATTTCCGATTGCATTTTTAAGTGCACTGGTTGATCCAGCCTCAATCAGCCACCCATTTTTACCATTCTCTATTAAATCTGGCCCGGCAGTTCTTTCAGTAGTAATAACCGGTGTTCCCTGAGACATAGCCTCTGTAATAACTAATCCAAAACCTTCAAACAGAGAAGGGAAAACGAAGACATCATTCTCCCTCATTAATTTTAATACCTCGTGGTGTGGTAACCCAGGTATATATTCATGTTTTGCCAAAGCATTTTCTAACACAATGCAATTATTTGTTGGTTTGCTACCTACAAGTGTCAATTTTACTTTTTTGCCAAAATCATCTGCAACTGCAAATAGATCTGCAATTCCTTTGCGTTGAGAGAGACTACCAACGAAAAGAATTTTTAATGGGCGGTTGTTTTTAAAACTTTGATATATGCGAACTTCATTGGAGACAGGTGGAAACCCATAGGGAATTATCTCGACCGGTGCTAAGGTGCCTGGAAATTCTTTGAGGGTATTTGCGGTAAAGGTGCTTGCAACAAATATCCTGTCGGCCATCCTCAGCTCTTCTTCTTTTCTTTCAAGCTTTTCGTCCCAATCACTGAGACCTGGCATAGTGGGAATCCATTCGGGCCAACGTTGCCGTTCTGTCTCTAACAACCTATGTGCTGTTCGCCAATAACCAATTGGAAGGTCGTACAAACATTGAATCCCCAAACGTTTTGCTTCACGAAAAGAAAATATGGCTGTGTCCTCATACCCATATACAGCATTTACTCCATTTTTTACAGCTAACTTAAGACTATCCGCAACGTGCTTATCAAGATTCTGTACCACGGCATCGACATGGAAAGGACCGGAACCTTGTTTGGTTAATTTTTTAAATCCACCTTTTTTCGCTAAAATACGGGCCACTTCCAGCCAAGGCCATGTACGTAAAAAGGGCTTTAGGGCCAGGCTAAAACGTCGACGCCTAATTTCCGAAAAAATACCCAGTGCACCCAACCGGTCTAGCATGCTTCCGGGAGTTGCTGCAATGGTAACATGAAATTCGGAAAGTAAACCTGCTGTCGCAAATCCTTCAATAGCAGCTTTTACATTAGCGTTCCCGGTAAGATGAAAAGAAAGTAATTTCATTAATATTCTACAAAAAAGAAAGTGCTACCCAAATAACCAGGCACGGTTAGCTGCTAAAAATTCGCATGGATTATAATTTAATTCCGTTGTACGCTTTCTAGATATCGTTCTTGCAGGATTGCCAACAACGATTTCTCCAGGCGCAATAGCTTTTGTTACAACAGCCCTTGCTCCAACCACAGCGCCTTTGCCAATTACAACCCCGGGAAGGATCATTGCACCTGTACCGATCCATGCATAATCTTCAATAATAACCTTTGCCTTTATATGCTTCCATTCTGGATCTAATACATCATGTGATGCCGTTAAAATCTCTACACCGTCATTGATACAAACCCGCTCGCCAATTTTCACTTCATCATGCAGAGAAATTTTTACCCTCCCTAAAAAAGATTCACGCCCCATTGAAAAGAGTTTGATACGGCCTTCAATATTTGCCTCACCAATCTCGGCAGTTTCATGGATGCAAGCACCCTTGGATGCAAACTTTGACCTGCGTCTGTTACGTCGCATCAATTCTGGAAAGGAAAAAAAGCGTTTACCCCAAGCCCGGTAAAAATTATAGGACATGGGTGAAAACTTTATCCTATTAGCCCACAGGTAACTAAAGCTAGCCATATCAGAGGGGGAATAAAAGGTTATTTACGAATTGATGGGTAATATCTGAAAGATTATTTGCCCTGTATCCTTTGCAGTTATGAGCAATAAAATCCTGAATTTCCCCTTCTTTATATTGTACCACTCCAGCCGGAAGATCAAGGTACTTAATTCCTCTCGGATGCCAGGGTCGGGATATACATAATATAGTAAGACTGTGTTCCCGCATTGCAGCAACTGAACCACTTTTTTCTATTAATGAAGCAGGAGTAGTTGAAATGCCAAATGAGGAGTTAGTCAATACGTCAGAAATTCGTTCTTGTGATTGCTCACCAAATAATTCTATTGATAAACCTGCTGCTTCCCATTCTTTCTCCCAACGTAACTGTTCATATCCGCAACGCCCAATTATTTTCAAAACGACTTTTATTTTTCTATTATTGCTATAAATTTTTAGTTCCCTTGCCAACTTATCTATAGGTGCTCCAGGATGAATCCCACCAAAAACAACAAATGAAATTAACTTGCCTAGAGTATTCCCCGATATATTATGCAAATCATTTTCAGCATCTTTTGGTATTACAGGAATGTTTCCAAACAAGGGCAGATACTGAGGTTTGAAACCAATTTTTTCAAGCATTTTTATATATAGAATTGTATGGGTATGAATAACTGCTGGCTTTAACTTTACAAATAATGATTTAATTAACTGCCTTTGAAACCATCCCCAGTAAACAAATTTTAATGAAGCTTCTTTATCCATACCTACCCATAACTCATGCACCATAATATGCCAGCGTTTCCCTTTACCAAATCTATGAAGGAACCTTTTCATTCCGAAAGCAAGCCCCTTTGGATGAAATGCAAATGGAACAAACTGAAGACTAAGCCACTCAGGACGGAAATCATCAATCCATAAGCCGGCTCGTTTAAAACGTTTAACAGAAATCCAATTTGAGGGAAGGCGAAGTACCGGTAGAACTATGTTATCCGATTCCTGTACTCCATTAAACTCTTCTTTGGAATGCTTGTCATTTAACGCAATAATACCAGCCTGGTGCCCTTGCATGATCAACTCGCCCGCAAGCCTTCGGCAATAGTCTCCTACACCGTCACGGCCAGGTTCGAGTGAACCACATAAAAATAAAATTTTCAGCAATATTTTACTAAATGATAAGGTGGATGATATAAAGGGAAATGATTAATTCTTTTTAATAAAATCTGAAGCTTCAGTTATCTGAAATTCCTTAAGCGTAGTTATGATATTTTCAGTGGTCCCCCAATTGAAGGCTGAACGGCTGTTAAAAAAATTACTAAGAGTACCAAATGAAAAATTTCCAGGTTCCAATCCGGCATGTGAAAGTTCAATACTTTGCAACAAATCCTCATGCTTTTTTCCATAATTCAATGATACAAACGGGCTTTTGGCAAGTATAGCCATTACCGTGAAATGCAATCTTTCACCTATTGCAAAAGAGCAGTTCTGAAAAACGCTTAAAGCATCAATAAAATTATTGGGTTGTTCCAGCAAAACTACTTCCGGAAACTCTGATTTGAGTTGAGTTCCCAATTGATTATCTATAAGATGTAAAGGCAAAAATTGTACATTATAACCTCTTTCAATTAAATATTTTATGAATTTCTTCAACTCTATCCTTGAAAAATCCTGCCCTTCATAGTCAAAATGAGTTCCCATATTAACTATTACATTCTTCTGACCATCGGCTTTTTGATCCCAGTAGGTTTTATCAAAAAAAGCAAAAGCGGCATCACCCGTTATTTTTATAGGGGGATAAACGGGAAACAGGTTATCTTTTGATAAACGCCCTCTAACTCCACCGTAAACAGCACCCCTGAAAACAGTCATCCATTCCTGAGTACAATCAATGTCCTGATGAACACCGGTACCATGCACATAAACAGGTTTTTTAAGATTTAATAAACTTAAAAAAAATCGCTGCTCCCAAAATGGACCTATCAAGGTGCCTCCTCCAATTACTACTCCTGCAAACTTAGATTTAAAAACATAACAAAAAAAACGCAACGAAACAGGCATAAATTTCCTAACAGGAAGTAGAATGTTAGGTTCAAAAATTTTTTTTGCAGATTCAAACACAAGCTCGTCGCCAAAATTATTATCCCCTAGGTATCCATAATATGCATATATTTTTTTATCAGTAGAAAAAATTTTATTTAATGATGGGAAATGCCCCATTTTATACGCAGACCTATAAAATTTTAAAAATTTCCTAATCACAATATTCATGATTTTTTAATTATAAAGAACAAATATATTAACCTTAGACTATATAGTATTAATGGAATGTAAATCCCATACAATAATACATTGTAAATTTTACTCATATCCATTAATAAACCTATACTAACCTGTACGATTATTGCGAAAGAAATTAAAATTATCGGTGGAACAATAATACCTCTGGAGGAAAGTAATTGATTTGAACTAACACTAATTAAACTCATACAACTTCCAATAGTAATTAGAATAATTTCTTTGGTCAGCCCTGAAAAATCTTCTCCAAGGATCCAAAGAATGTCTTTTGTGAAGATAACAACTAAAAAAATAATTACCATGCTGATAAGAAACAATCCTATCTGAATCAAAAAGAATTTCTTCATTATATCCCTTTTCACATTGGGAAGCCTTGCAAACCGGGGAATAATAAGTGTCGAAAATAATACGCTAAAAAGGCCTAATACCGTTGAAAGCCTTCCTAAAGCACCAACCTGTGCCAATGCTTTTGTGTTACCAAATGCTGAAATTATCCAAATTGTTACCTGACTTGATATACAATAATAAATTGAGCCTGGAAGTATTTTTTTTACAAAAGTTAGAATATTGGCCCTGATTTCAATATCTGGCTTTTGAGCCCAATCAGCATACTTGGAAGAAATATGTTTTAGCCGGATGTTAGCCCATATCTGCGAAAAGCCACCAGCTAATATCGCAAGAAAAGCCCATGGAAATGCAAATAAAATTAAACCAACCATTAATAACCTTAAGGTACTAACTTGAATCTGATTTTTTTGAAGTGAGGTAATATCCTGTCTCAACTTAGGGGCTATTTCCAACAAATTATTTGATAATGCTGTGAAAAATGCAGGAATCAATGATGCAATGATCAGACAGGTAAGAAGCCAGCTTGCATGATGAATCTGAAGTAGGTATATTAAAACAGGAATAGCAATAATAAGACTGGCAATTGCAAATTTTTTTCTTAAATCAAAACCGGTTGATAATACAGCACCAAGCCTTTCCCGATCTTGCCAAACTTTACCTCCCTGGGCTAATACCCCGGTACCTATTCCCCCATCAGCCAAAATAGTCATTGTGCCAAGCATTGTATTTGCTAAAGTATAAAGAGCATATTCCTGTGTAGGTAACATCCTTATAACCATGATTCCTGAAATAAAACCCAAAATCTGCACTACAACCTGGGCTCCTCCTGTAATAGCAAGAAGTTTTATCCAAGAAAAAATCTTCTCATTTTTTGGATTAGAGTATATACGATGAACTAATTGCTTCATAAATTCTATTCCACCTCTACTTTTTGCTTTTTAATATTTACCAAAAAAAAATGATTTTAACCTACAGGTGGTAAAATAAGCAATCTAATTTTTCCTGTATAAACGTCCAATTCCTGCAGCAATTTTAATAGCCATTTTTCTCCGATATATTATTCCTTTGCTCATTGCAACAATGGGACCATTTGCGAAATTCCAAAATTCAACATCAACCTTTCGGGGTGGCTTTCCTGCTATCGATTGGCGCATTGTTTGCCATCTCCATGGCTTTTGTCTGCCTACTGCATGATACATTAATATATAACCACCATTGTCAAAACCCATCCCCTCCTTCCCCATAAAGCTTATGTCTTGTGGAGCGGCTTCAATTGTTGCATTTAAAGCATCCTGATCCGTTTTCAAAAATGGCATAAATGGGCCGCCAGCTTTCTCAAGTAATGTTATTGGACCTTTTTTAAAAATTGACTGATCTAAGCCTCCAATTAAAGGTGCCATAGTTTCCTGAATTTCCTTCCAAATATTGAGAAAATTTTTGTTTTCCAAACTTAATCCAACAAACCCCCCATTAACATAAATACCTTCCTTATAATTTAGTGCAATTTCTTTTTGCATAAAATACCTTCTCCATGCTACCCGGCGGGGATGGAATTTTGATAATGGTGAATTTGCATCTTCGCTTACTGCTACACCACAAGTTGCCCACTCTTCAAAAAGCAGCCAGGAACGGACAATAACAATGTCCGGATCAAAATAAAACATTTGTTCTGTATCAGATGCCAACCCATCCCAAAGTCGAAGCATAAAATCAGGTTTATAATTTGTAAGGCTATAATTACTCTCAACGGGTAAAAAATGAAGTTGAAGACCTTCTGCGACAAGTAAGGTTTTGCCCCCTTCCCACAACAATGTAGTATTGTTTTTAGCAAGCGTAGCCCAAGGTGGTAGATTACCCTTATACCCTACAAATAAATGACCTCTATAACCGTTTCTATATAATGAATTTGTTAATACAGCCAAACCATAATGATAATGACCTTCGAATAATGTACAGATAACAGATCTCATAAATAATTATAAGTTAGTTGTATTATCAATCAAATTTAATTTTAGAAAGCATTAAAGTTTAGTTTAAATATTTCTTTGCTCCACATGGGAAAAACTATAATGAATAATTTTTATGAGCCGGGCAGAAGTGCTACTATTATGCTTCAGTGGCGTCGCACTCTTGTACTTTTTATTTTTATTGAGCTAATTAAAAAAGTCACTAAATTATCACGTGCAAAGTATAATTAAGGTTTCTTAAAATTTAGTTGCTGATCAAACTTCAGGACATAATTCCATATTAAAATTATTATAAAAAAGTAGAACACTTTGTTTTCATTAAAGGTCACAAAAAAATGGCTTCGCCATTCTCAGTCACACATGATTTGAGTAATTATACACTAAAATATTTTACGACATTTATAACTGCGGGTTAATTAATCCCACTTTAATGATAACACAAAATTGATTTCAAAATTTAATATTAAAAATTCGTGAATAAACAAACCTCATTTTTGATTTATTAATTTAATCATTGAAAAAAATAGTATCTAAAAAAAATAAAAAGTATTATAAATGATAGGCATTTCATTTATAACGTATTCCGCAAAAGTTTCAGTAAGAACTTACGCCCATTAACTTTAATCAATGTATGCTTATACAAAAGTTTCTTTAAGGCCATCAAAAGCAACTATTATCTCTATTTAAAAAAATCGAAATGATAACAAACAATATTTTATCAATTGAAAATCCTCCTGAAATTAAACAAGATGTAAAATTTTTTATTACACTTAAAAGGGAAAGGAATTTCAAACCTATTAGTATCTTGTAAGCCTAATTTTTAACATATAAACCATAGGGATTATTTATGCCCGGTCGGAAAACGGTAAAAGCCGCCTCCATAGGCTTTTTTTTGTTACTTCGCCATAGCTATATTTATAAGTTTCAGAATAACCATAGGCATTTCCATATTTTCCACCAGTCTTCATGTCGTTAATAATTAATCCAAGGTGATTTAACCGGCTATTTTCCGATATATCATTAATAAAATCAAGCTGACTTTTTAATGTATGTCGCTGACGAATTACATAAATTGAAGTGTCACAATATTTATTAAGAATAAAGGAATCGCTAACCAATGCTACCGGAGGTGTATCAACTATTATGTAATCATATCTACGTTTTAATACTTCAAATAATGGAGCTATATTTTCATTCAACAGTAGATCGGCAGGATTTGTTGGTAAAGCGCCAGCAGGATAAATATGAAGTGTTTCTATCTCTTCGGAAATTTGATAAATTTCCGAAAGATCAATTGTATTTCCAGATAGATAATCTGATAATCCTTTCAAGTTTTTATATCCCAGGTTTTGAGAAATACCGGGTTTTCTCAAATCAAATTCAAGTAAGGCCACTTTCTTTCCAGGCACAGCTAATACAGCAGCAAGATTTAAGCTGATCAAAGACTTCCCTTCATGAATACCTGAAGATGTCACCAATATAACTTGCTTTTGCCTGTTTTTATCAATTAAAGAAAGATTGGTTCGAATTAGCCGAAACTGCTCACTCAACAAACCCCTATTCATGATTAAAATTTTATCCGTTTTCCCTCTTGGTATGTGTCCTAACTCCCCATAAATAGGTAATGTCAGTTTATTAACTACTTCATCTCTTGTGGTAATCTTATCATTCAGTTTATCTCCTAAAGCGATAAAAGCTACTGGCACTATCAACGCCAGCAAAATTGCCATAATCATTATATTCTTTGAGTTGGGCTCTACTGGGCCATATCCACCAGCTCTGTCAATTTGCTTATATACAGATACGTTTGCTGACCCGGCAGAAATCGATGCTTCTTCTCTTTTTTGGAGTAGATATAAATATAATCCTTCGGTTATGCTTTGCTTTCTTTTTATTTCCTGCATTACCCTTTCTTTTCGAGGTAATGAAGCAAGAAAAGATCTATACTGGCTATTCTTTTGTTCGAGGCTGTTTTGCTGAAGGTTTAAGTTTTTATTAATATTTTGTAAGTTTTCTATTACACTCCCCTTCACATTATTGATCTGGTTATCAAGGTCCTTCAATATTAAACTGTTATTGGAAAGAAGGGGCTTTTGTCTTTGTTTTTCAGATTCCAGATCATTATATTTAGAAATTAATGAACCCAAGGTAGGGTCATTAATTCCCAAACTCGAAGGCACTAATCTTCCAGAATTATCAGGATTATTAAAATACCCTTGCAACTGGTCGATAACCCTTTTTTGTACGTTTATATTTTGAATGTCTAATGAAACTGTATTTGAATTAGCAAAAGCCTGGCCGGATTGACTTTCAACATTTATAATCTGGTTTTGTCCCTGGTAGCTCTCAAGGTTCCCTTCTACCCCGTTTAATTCATTCGATACTATTTCCAGTCTATCATTTATAAAACGTATTGTATTGCGGGAGGATGTATTTTTTTCTTCCAGATCTGAACGGTCATATTCCTTAGCTAAGGCATTTAATATATCTTTTCCTCGTTGAATGTTTTCAATTAAAAGGCTTAGCCTAATTATTGAAGTTTTTTTATCAAGCCAATCAATAGAAAGCTTACTAGCAATTTCACCTGCACTTTGTCGTACAGGGCTCCAAATTGCCATATAATCCCCATCTCCACCACCAATACCATTACTTCTTGGCGCTAATACAAACTGTTTTCCATTAATAGTATAAGAAGTATTCCATGCTAAATTTTTGGTCAGTTTATTTTTTTTTGAACCGAATTCAATTTTGGCACCTGACGCAGTCAAATTTTTTATTACAACCGCAAATCCTTTTGAACTATCGGCAATATTTTGCATAATTAACCTAAAAGGAGCATCAAGATATAAATCAGTTGTTTTAATACGGCCTAACATAAAATAGGAAATATTAAACTGGTTCTCCACCACAACTCGTTCCATAAGGCCGATTGACCGCATCAATTGCAATTCATTCTCCATATTACTGCTTCTACTTGCTGCTAAAGCAGAGGTGATCAAGTCTTCACTTTGCTGGCTTTTTCTTTCACCTTTAACTAATATTAACGCACTCGTTGCATACTTGGGAGTTGCTTTTCGTAAGTACAAAATTGCCCCACCTAAAAAAACACAAAATGAAGCTATAAAAAGGGGCCAGTACGAAAGGTATTTTTTAATAAAGTCTTTCACTGTTGGAGAACTTCTTTTCCCGGTTGATTCTCCAAATATTTCATTATCCATTTCTTCCATATCCTAATTATTAAAAACCCGTATTGCTAAAATTATGCTTGTAAACAATCCCAAAACGGTCCCTACTATCCTAAGCCCATTTAACGCATTATTTGAATTCGCACCTTTTAATTGTTTAAATTTTTGTGCATTTGCCCCAACATATAAAATATCATTCGATTGCATGTTGTAAACCGGTGATTGAAATAAGGATCCACTTCTTAAATCAACCCTGTATATTTTTCTACTTGTTCCTTCCTCACGGATTACCGTAACATCTTCTCTCTTACCAATGTCAGTTAAATCACCAGCAGCACTAATAGCATCAATGATAGTTACCCTATCTACATCAAACTTTTTTTCACCTGGTGATTTTACCTCACCTAATACATTAATTTTAAATTGCAAAAAATGCACAATAACATTTGGATCTTTTACATAATTTGATAACTTTTCTAAAATTGAACTTTGTAATTGAGCTTGTGTTAGGCCAGCAGCTTTTAAAGTTCCTAATACGGGCATCTCAATATTTCCTGTTGTGCTTACCAGATAACCTGCATTTCCTGGCGGGTTAAAAGGAATAGTTTGTTCCTGGTTGAGGCTCGCACTACTTACCTGGATACTTAAAAGATCATTTACATGAATAATAGGTTCCTTTACCTGTACGTTCTTAATGCTATCAAGCCCCCGTTGAAAGTATAAAAAATCTTCCTTTGTTGTGTTTTTGGAAACCTTGCAGGAAAATAAAATACATGCGCAGGCTATTATCGAAAAGAAATTAAAACAGACATGTAAACTTTTGTTGTATGACATAAATAAAAACCTTTTTAAAATGGGTAAAGCAATAGAAAAATTACTAAAGAAATAATAATCTGGCAAGTAATATTTTTTAAAAAACACTACTTATTTTTAATTTGCAATTTTACAAAATAACAGTAAAGGTGCATAAAATATTGATAAACGAATAAATGTGAATAAGATTGCTTTGTTGCATACTAATTTATGGTAAGAAATTACCCTTCCAAGTAACGATCATAACTCTTTGCACTCTTTGAACAAACAGTTAAAAAGATTGATCGAGCTTTATAGATTGTAGATTAGGTACGCAACGCCCTTATAGTTAAATTGCAAATTGAAATTTTTCACCAATTTCTAAAGGTAGTTTTTGGGAATTGTATATTTCGACCTGCGATTTTTCAAGTTCAGCAGTTAAAATATATCCTATTGAAGGTAATACTAATTTGATAGAATTATTCTTGACAGAAATTTCATAATCGTATTCTTTTATTGTAGATGGATCTGAAGTAGTAAATGAACCTTCTATATCAAATGGAACTTTTTCAAGGTTTATTGTTGAGTATTCATTCAAAAACCGTTTTAAAATATTAATTTCTTCGTTCCTGATGATTGCCGGCTTTCCTAACCAGTATGCAAGATTTATTACCCCTTCAATTGTTCGCAAATTTACAAGACAGCATTCATCAATTTTTACAAAAACATAAGAACTGAATAAGGGTTCCATCAACACTTTTTTCCTTGAAGTTATTTGACGATTTATTGGGAAATAATTCTCAATTTTTTTTCTTGTTAATAAATTAGAAACCCTTTTCTCCTGGCCAGACCTGGTGTACAAAATGAACCATTTTTTTTTGGAATCAATCATAAATTATATTTTGAATAATGTGGTTTTACAGTAACCCTGCAATTAGTTTTATAAAATTTACACAAACGTATCAATTCATTTTTTCAAATAAATTATTTAGTTTTTATATTCCTTTTCATGATTAAAAACTTTAAAATAAAATAATGAATATCTACAGAGCAATAATTTAAATAACTGAAATTGCATCAATTATAAAAAAATTGCCGCTCAAGCTTATAGCAAGAAATAAATTACAATCGTTCAGAGGTAATTAATAGAAGGATAATGAAATACTGGCTTCCGGACTAAGATAATGGAGATATAGAGGTAATTCTAAAAATCCCCGGATGTTTCTGAATAGATAGAATTTTTAAAAAACAAATATATAAATCTTATTTAGAAAAAAACAACATTGATATCAAATACTCACATTTATCTATTTGCTATAAATTAATTATTTGTAAACAACTCTATAGTAAAAACATAAATTCACTTTTCTAATCATGTTATATTAATCACAATTAAAATTGTACAAAACTAAAATTATGCCAGAAAATATGAGCAAATTTTTGAATCAATTAAATGCATTTATCAATTTATAAAATCAATTGAATTTAAATGTAAGCTTTCATACACCATTTGTACCGTATGTCTGTCCTCAGCCAATATAAATAATTTGTCATTTTCTTCTATCAATGTAGAACCAACCGGAATTATATATTTATCCTCTCTTTTAATAGTCATAATTTGTGCTGCTTTTGGAAATTCAAGTTGTACTACCATGCGTCCAATAGCAGCATTACCTGCATTTATCACTACTTGCATCTTTTCTTTTTTTGCATTATCCGCTATTTCAAATTCTGTACGACGTTTTGATTTTGATGGAACATCAAGGTGTAGCAACTTTGCAACATAAGCCAGGGTAGTACCTTGTAACAAAACAGAAGTAACAGAAATAAAAAAAACAAGATTAAAAATAGTTCCGGCTTTCTCTATTCCTGCTATTAGAGGATAGGTAGCAAATACAATGGGTACACCACCTCTTAATCCTACCCACGATACAAATATTTTACTTCTCAAATTTGATTTAAAAAAAGCCAAGCTTACAAATACACCAATTGGTCTCGCTACAAGAATAAGAAACAAAGAGATCATTATTCCCATTCCAATTACTGGAATAATCTGAGATGGAAAAACTAATAAGCCTAATGTTAGAAATAGAATAATCTGCATGAGCCATGCCTGTCCATCATAAAATTGCATTAAGCTTCGCTTATGAATGAAATTACTATTACCTAAAATAATAGCTGATATATATATTGCAAGAAAGCCGTTGCCACTTACAAAATGAGTAGCAGAATACGTAAGCATTGCCAACGCAAGGGTAAGCACCGGGTACAAGCCTTCTGTTTCTAGTTTTATATTATTTATCAACCACACACTGCCCTTGCCCATTAAATATCCAAGTGCGCCGCCAATAATAAACTCCTTAAAAAAATCAATCACCAGGTGTTGAAAATCAACATTCCCTGAGGCAACAATTGCTGTTAAAGAAATTGTTAGAAAATATGCCATAGGGTCATTGCTGCCGCTTTCCAATTCAAGCACAGGGCGCAGGTATCCTTTAAGCCCTATTCCCTTATTTCGCAAAATAGAAAATACTGCAGCGGCATCAGTCGCCGACACTATGGCCCCTAATAATATTCCTTCCGCCAAAGTAAAATTAAAAACAAGGTGAACAAATATGCCTACGGAAAAAGCTGTAAGCAATACACCCGCAGTACTCAATAATATTCCCCGCCAAAGCACAGGTTGGATAACTTTCCAGTTAGTATCAAGGCCGCCTGAAAAAAGTATAAAATTCAATGCAACAATACCAATCAATTGAGCCAAACCAGCATTGTCAAAGTGAATGCCCCCAATACCTTCTGAACCTGCCAGTATGCCGATAATTAAAAAAAAGATAAGCGTGGGAACTCCAAGTTTACTGGTAGTTTTTCCTGCAATTATGCTTAATAACAGCAACAAAGAACCAATCAATAATATATTACCTGCATCTATAACCATTCAACTACTTTTTTAATAAAATTAAAGTTGGTCTTTGGTGAATACCTTAAAGGAATTTTCGATTAAACAACAATTCTCTTTACTATTTTTAGAATTTCAATTTTATAATTTTACCATTTAATGATGAGCCTTTAACTGACCATTGATGTTGATGCTAATTTAGTTGTAAAAAATCAGAAAATTTTTCTTTTTAAATACAATGCATTTTAGTGCAATTGGCAAATTCAATTCTAAAAAAGATATTTTTTAATTTTCAGAATTTTATCCGGATTAGATTTTTTTTATAATGCTATTTTCATTCTTTAAATATGTGGAATAAATTCCCTGATTTCCTGATCATAAATTGAAAGGATTAAACCTTCAGCTATTTTAAAATATTAATTGCACTTTTGTATGTGATAGCATTATTACTGCATAAATCTGCAAACTTGAATTCTAATATTGAGCGATTGTATATTATGGCTATTAAGCCTTCGAGGTTTATCATAGGATTGATGAGCGGCACTTCAGTGGATGGGCTGGATGTGGCCCTTTGCAAAATCACCGGATCGGGCAACAAAACAATCATAGACATTCTCCATTTTGAAACATTTGCCTACACGGAAGATTTTAAAAAAGAAATTAAATCTGTGTTCTCAAAACGTGAGGCTGACCTGGAAAAAATATGTTTGCTAAACGGCTGGATAGCGGAACAACATGCTGACATCATCAACAACTATCTAAGCAAATGGAACGTAGATGCAGCCACCGTTGATTTAATTGCCAGCCACGGACAAACAATTTATCATGCACCCCGTTCGCTTCATGGGTATAAAAAATTTGGCAACTCTACTTTACAAATTGGCGATGGTGATCATTTGGCGGTAAAAACCGGCATCATCACCATCAGCGATTTCAGGCAAAAGCATATTGCAGCCGGTGGAGAAGGGGCACCTTTAGCCGTGTACGGAGATTACCTGGTTTTTAGCAAGGCTGGTGAAAACCGCATCATGCTCAACATTGGTGGCATAGCAAATTTTACCTACCTGCCCGCAGACCTTGATGCTTCAAAAGTATTTAGTACTGATACCGGCACCGGTAACACGCTAATGGATGGATATATTCAATCGCACTACCCCGGTAAATATTTTGATGACCACTCTGCCATTGCAAAAAATGGAAAAATAAATGAAGCCTTGCTTACCAGTTTAAAAGAAAATGACTTTTTTCACCAGGGTTTTCCTAAAACTACCGGTCCCGAATTATTTAATACTTCTTACCTGGAAAAAGCCCGGATCAGGGCAGGCATCGGCCCAATAACACATGAAGATGTGATGGCAACCCTAAACCGTTTTTCAGCAGATACAATAGTACAGGCAATAAAAAAATGTAGCGCACATTTAAAAAATGTAGTGATTTATACCAGCGGCGGTGGTATGCACAATCCTTTACTGATGAAAAATATTGAGACTCAATTGCCGGGCTTTACTTTTAAAACAACGGATAACCTTGCAATTAATCCTGATGCAAAAGAAGCAGTTTTATTTGCCGTACTTGCCAATGAGTGTGTGGCTGGCGGACAGGTAAAGATTGGTAATGGCAGCAGAGATATACCTTCTGTAAGTATGGGGAAAATTAGTTTTCCGCAATAAGGTTTTTAAAAGTAAATGGCAGAACCACTGATTTACTGATTTACCTAATTTGAATTATAAAAAAGAAAAGCGGTCGTTTAATTTAAAACGCAATTAAAGATCCACATTGGTATGCGGTACAAGGGAGTGACACAACGATGCTTGTCAGAGATTGAATGTTGGTCAAAATAAATTATTATAATAAAACCCCTTTTTTATAGATTTTTACAAATCAGTATTTACAACCCTTAAAAGCTGCTGATCAACATTCAATAAAATTCTTGCATAATGAATCAAACAAAAAAGAATACAGAATCAGCCTCCCGCTATAATAATTTAGAGACCAAATCAGTAAAGCAACTGGTGAAGGATATTAATAAAGAAGATTTTACAGTAGCTCAAATTGTAAAAGATGCACTGCCACAAATTGAAAAATTAATTGTGGCTGCAGTGCCAAAAATGAAAAACGAAGGCAGGTTATTTTATATTGGTGCAGGCACAAGTGGCAGGCTGGGTGTATTAGATGCATCTGAAATACCGCCCACTTATGGTGTAACCCAAAACATTGTAATTGGCATAATTGCCGGCGGGGATAATGCCATACGTAATGCAGTGGAATATGCAGAAGATGATACAAACCAGGCCTGGGAAGCACTTACAGCGCACCACATCACAGAAAAAGATTTCCTGATAGGCATTGCTGCCTCCGGCGAAACGCCTTATGTATTAGGTGGCATACTGGCCGCAAAAGAAAGGGGCATTTCTACCGGCTGCATTGTATGCAATATTAATAGCAGCATTGGTAAAGCAGTGCATTACCCCGTAGAGTTACAAACCGGCCCCGAGTTTGTAACCGGCAGCACCCGTATGAAAGCCGGCACCGCACAAAAAATGGTACTCAATATCATCTCCACTACTTTAATGATACAGTTAGGAAAAGTAAAAGGGAACAAGATGATTGAGATGCAATTATCCAACAACAAATTGTGGAACCGGGCCGTATCAATGCTCATGCAGGAGTTAGGCGTTACCAATTCCGTAGCCCTCAGCCTGATAAAAAAACACCGCAGTGTAAAAAAAGCCATCAAAGCTTATGGCGCAAAATAATTAAGAAAAATTATTGTCCTGGCAAAGTAGCCCTGTGGTACATTGTTGTGTCACTCACTTGTACCGCATACCTCTGTGGATCTTTACCCACACAATATAAAAAATACCCCTGCAATACTTCATCAGTTATTGCAGGGGTACGATAAGTTTCCAAAGGCACTATCAGTCAATATTTACATTCACTACTCCCATAGTATTTTTTGCATCTGTAAGCTCTAATTTATAAACGCCTTTGCTAAGCTGTGTATTTGTGTAAATCTTTTCCATTGTATTACCCCCGGGGTGATAGATAGATTTTGTGAACAACACCTGGCCAGCCATATTTACCAATCTTAAAGTGTAATCTCCTTTAGGCTGGTTATTCATTTGCAGGCCGATGGTGTTATTTGTTACCGGGTTAGGGTAAACACTAAAACCGGATTTTGTTTTATCTATTTTAACCTCCACAATTTTACTGTACTGAAAACTTCCATCCATATCCACATTGCGGATGCGGTAAAAATTTGAGCCGGTTACCGGGCTTACATCAAGCCAGTTATAAACACTGGCATTGGCTGATGCAGCCGTGGTGGAAACCTTGGTGAAATTTCTGCCATCTCCGGATTTTTCCACTTCATAATTTTTTATGTTCAACTGGCTGGCTACTTTCCATTCAACAGCAATTGCATTATTTTGTTGCTGCGCCGTTACGCTGGTGTACGTAACCGGTAGCACGGAAACTGATTTAAACACCACCCTAAAACGGTTGCTTGCCTGCGAGGCTACATTTGCATTTATGCTAAAATCTATTGTAGAGGTATCCGTTAAACTTAATGCTCTTGCCACATTGGTATAAGTATCTTCCAGGAAGGCAGCTAAACCAGGTGCATCAATACTTTCAGGTATAAAAGCAAACTGGTAATTACGTTGTGTGGTTTTAGTTAATTTAAAAAATAAGGTATCACTATTTAAAATCACCGGGCGCCTTTCAATGGAAAGCAACGTGCCATTTCTCAGCAAGCCAATTGTTTCATTTGCATTGCCAAATTTATCAGCATCCTGGTAATCTACCCCTGCATTAAAACCATCCCTGAACTGTGCAAGCGCTCCGTCTGCCAGCGTTACAGCATTATTGTTATCCAGTAAATAAAGGTCTGTTCTAAAAGAGGCAACAGCACTGGTACCCGTAGCAGGCATTGGCCTGAATACAGCGGTATTATTTACACTTGATTTGTCATTTTCATTTATACCAAGCGAGGCTGTACCGTTTGCCAGTGTTACAACAAAAAATGCTTGTCCCGATTGTATATCTTTTGTTTGTGCGCTACTCGGCGAGGCCACATAAGTACCCGGCGTAGCAATGTCATCAACTGTTACATACCCACCTACCTGGTTAAGTGTAGGGTCCCATACAAAAAACCGGTTTACCAGGTTTGTTTTGGTGAGTAAATCAAAATTAATCGGCGATGCATACGGGTTTCCGATCATCGTGTATTTGTTTGCAACAGAAGATGCCGGAAAGAGCTGCGGCCCTGTTTGTAATTTTCCACTTCCGCTAAGCGTAGTTGCAGTACTGGAAGAAGTATTTAAATTAGCTGGATTTCTATCACCACGGCTAAATACCAGGTAACCGATATTATCTGAGCTGTCCTTAGTATTTCCCGAAAGGTTAGTAGAACGGGTATTGGTGATGTTTTGATATGCCTGGGTTGCAGTTATAAATGTTTTTATAGAAATATTATTATACGTACTGTAATCAAGGCCATTTACCGCAGGGTTTGGTGCGGTGCCTGTAATAAAAGTACCTTTTCCTGCCTGGTAAACGCCGCCGTTTTGCCATCCGTTATAAATACTATTTGAATGAGCAACCGGTACAGTCAGTAAGCGCCATGCCCTGCGGTTGGTATTATATCTTTCAATAGTTACATTACCTGTTACCGTACCACCCGTTACTTCTGCTACCCTTGAAGTGCCTGTTGCTGAAGATTTTAAAGTTAAGTAACCTGCCGTAGCAAATTGACCACTGGTTAGGGTAAGCACATCGGTTAATCCCAGTGTGCCCGCCAGGGTAACACCTGCGGCATTATTAATTGTAAGGCTTTTTACAACGTTGTTTTGAAACAATGCGGCCGGAATTGTTTGTGCATTATTGCCATTTAAAGTGACGCTTCCGCTTGATGCAATCACAGTTCCACTGTTGGTAATGGTTCCACCAATTTCGAGTGTTGCACCTGACACAGTAAGGGTTGCACCACTATTCATGGTAACATTTAATACGCTAACTGTTCCTGAATTTATTAGTGGATAATTACTCAGGCTTCCTGGTACAGTGATATTGGTAGATGCAGTTGGCACACCGGCTGACCAGTTGCCGGCAGTATTCCAACTGGTGTTTGTGGAGCCTGTCCAGTTTGAAGCAGCTACAATTTCACCGATAGCAAAATCATTAAAAGCTGTAACACCGGAAGCCTGTATAGAAGTGGCGAGCGGGGAGGCAACAGTTAATAATGTCCAGGCTGATCCGTCATATCTTTTTACTTTAAATGAACCCGTTGTAGCACCTGCATCTACATCGCCAGCAACCCAATTCATAGTTATAGATGCTGAAGTAAACGTAGTAGAATTATTTGTAAAAGTAAAATACCGGTTTACACTTTTACCGCCATTGATCCCGGAATTTGTAAGATCTGCATGATCTGAAGAAGAAACAACTGCAGTTAAATTACCTGAAAACATTACCCAAGCAAAAGCCACTGTAGTCGGGGTGTAAGCAGTAGCGTCTCCAATATCAAAAGAACGACTGGTCATACCAATTTGAGTAGTTTTCTGCAATTTGCCATATACCCAGCCCGTTAATTGCCCTGCTCCATTCACGGTTGCAGATGAAGAAGTCATGATGAGTGTATTGCTTCCAGTAGTTATTTTTCCCAAAGTAAAGGTGAGTGCTCCTCCAAGAGAAATATTGGTTCCGAGCGTTACAGAACCTGCTGATTTATTAACGATTAAATTATTAAAGGCTCCCGTAGAATTAATGGTCTGGTTATTTAAGCCATACAATGTAAGCGTTGTTCCTGTGCTGGTTAAAGAACCACTTGCCATCGACCAGTTGCCAATAAGTGTATCAGTATAAGAACCGGAAAAAAAGGTGCCGGTGCTCAGCGTAAAATCATGGTAGATATTTAAACTACCGTTGGCAGTTTTTGTTCCGGCAGAAGAAATGATGAGATTACCATAATTGCCACCAGCCGCTGATAAAGAAGTAATGGTTTGGGTTGAACCATAATACTCAACGGTACTCAATGTATCAATACTATAAGATGAAAATGCAGGTATTGTATTGGTTCCCCCGATCTTTAGTGTTGCATTATCCCTGATAAAAAGCGCACCGCCAGCCGCATCCTGTGTAACAGAATAAGTTGATGCATCCAGTGTACCACTAAAAATATCAATATTCAACACATCCACCAGGTTTTTCGCCAGTGTAACTGTGCCACTGCCACTTTTTAAAATTTCAACCTGTGCAAGTATAAAGGGACTGGCTGTTCCTCCAATAATTGATGCGCCGGATCCAGTCATTACCAGGTTGCCAATCGAGGCATCAAAAACATTGTTATTGGTGAAATTATTTGAAACATTAAAATCTACGTTGGCGGTAACATTACCAGTTACCACAAAGTTGTAAAAAGTAGTTCCAGGGCTGCCGGATATTTCAGCAGCGGCACCACTCATTGTAAAAGTAGAAGTTCCGCCATTAAGGGTACCATTACTTTCTATATCACCAGCTACAGTATATGAATAACTACCTGCATTGAAAACTGCATTACTGTTTACTGTAAAATTGCCTGTAATATTCCAATTGGCCGCAGGTGTTACACCAGAAGTATTGGCAATCACTACATCATTCAATGCTGTAGGAATTCCCGAAACGGTTACGGGGTATGGGCCGCCAAATATTACTGTACCTGTGCTTGAAAACCCTGTGCCCTTTAAAGTGTAATTAAGCGAAGGTTGTGTGGCATAAAAATTCATTGTGCCACTACTTGTAACAGTTCCATTATTTGTGAAAGAACCATAAATTGTATGGGTTGATACTCCTCCGTTGAATGTTGCACCACTGGCAATATTAAAGGCAATCCCTACAACCCAGTTAACGCTTGGGTTTATACCCCCTGTATTATTGATATTTAGCGTAGCAAACTGTGGAACTGCAGTTGAATTTAAAACCGGGGCTACCGTCCCATTAAAATTAATAACTCCATTTGCATTTGATTGGATTGGGCTTAACAGCCGGATTGTTTGTACCGTAGTCCCTGAAAAAGTGGTGGTACCTGTACTTATGAGTGTTCCGCTGTTAATCAGGTCTCCGTTTACAATACCCGAACCGCTGCCACCATCATAGCTTGCGCCGGTTGTTATATTTACCAATCCGTTATAAATAATATTTGAACCAGCTACTGTATATATTCCGTACACAGTAAGTTTATTAAAGGTAGTAACTCCTGTAACCGTTTTGTTGATGCCATTCAGCAGCACTGCCCCGGTTGATGGTACAAAAGTGCCGTTATTCAGCCAGTTTCCATTCAATGATAAATTATAATTACCTGCATTTACGGTGGCTCCGCTATTGATGGTGTAATTTCCTTTCACGGTAATATGCCCGGCAAGTGTCTTTGCATTTGATCCTCCATTGGATGCAACCAGGTTACCATAAGTTAGTGAGCTAATTGATTGCACCCCTGTTCCGTTATAAGTAACTGTGCTGGTACTATCCAATAAATAACTTGAATAATTAGCGGGGAAGTCATTGGCGCCCGAAACCAAAAATCCGGTACCGGCAGCGAGTGTAAAGATACCACCCGGCGAGGTTCTGTTAGCAGTATAGCTGCCCAGGTCAATATTGCCAGCCAATATTGAAAAATCACCATATACATCAATGCTGCCGGTAAATGTTACTGCGCCTGATGGGTTATTGATAATAATATTATTAAAGGTGGCAAGGGAAATCATTTGAGCGGATGTACCTACAAAGGATATAGTGCCATTTCCCGGGATAAAAGTGCCACTATTATTTAAATCGCCTCCTATTGACAAAGTAGCTGCACTAATATTTATTGTACTTGCTGCACTTACATTCAAGCTCCCGGCAAGCGTTGCATTGGCATTTACATTTAATTCTCCGCCTGTTACAGACATTGAACCATTAACTGTAAGCGCATTTGAAATGATAGCAATACCGGCAGATTTAGAAATGGTTAAATGATGGTAAATCACCCCACCTACTGCCTGGGCAATACTGCCATTATAATATACAGTACTGCTGCCTGCACTAAAGGTTCCATCAATATAAGTAAACGATTTTCCAATATATAATGCAACTGCTCCTGAAAGTGAAATATTTGCACCGCCGGATTCAACGAGTGATTCACCGATGGTTATGGTTCCGCTGGATGCATTTAAGTTAATTGCATGCCCGGTAGTACCATCACTCAAAATCAAACTACCACCTAGTGTAATATTTTGGGCCCCGGCATTAATGGTATGGGTTGCGTTACCAGTCCACGTACCGCTAATATTACCATAAGTAGATAATGATCCGCCAGATGTAATTGTTAATGTGGCCGCAGCTACACTTCCGAATTCAATATTTTTTACACTTACTGCACTGTTTATAGTTGGTTGGTTAGTAATTGTACCTTGTCCTATCTGTACAATATCATTTGTTCCTGGCACCGAACCAGGCGTTCCTTGTATAATCGTCCAGTTTGCTGGTGTATTCCATGAAGTACTTGAAGAACCGTTCCACCGCAAAACACTTGGCACACCTGAGAAAGTCCACCGGTTGGTAATATTTGTAAGCCCGCTATACTCTACATAATTGGAAGTAGTACTGTTGCCTGTTTTGCCAATATTCGACCAAATTGTACCATTATAATTCCATAGCAGCATTGTTGATTCTACGTTACCATTCAACTCCGCATCTTCATAATGCATTCGAAGTGTTGCGTTATAGGTACCTGAAGGCACACTGATATTATACAACCTGTTAGCAGATGCACCATAAGGAAAATCAGCAATACTGGTTTGGGATACCGCAACAGTAATGGTGCTTACGCCGGTTACACTTGAAAAGGTGATGCTGTTATCCGGGCTTTCAAATGTATAAGCAGTACCAGTCGTAAAGCTATGTGTGCGTTGAATATTGCCCAAAATAATACCATTACCTGTACGTGTGCTGGTTATTGTAATTGTATTGCTGCCGGTTTTTAAAACACCCGTAGTCATATTTACCGTAGGTGTACTTACATTATTTAATAAGGTTACCACGTTGGCAGAGGAGCTTTTATTGATGGTAAGTATATTAAAAGTTGTTGCTCCGGAAATTGTAACATCTTTTGTACCCGAAAAAGTAATGGTACTGGAGCCGGCCGTAAAAGTGCCATTATTAACAAGGTTGCTTTGAATTATATGATTAAAAGTGGCTGCGTTAAAAGTAACTGAAGGATCAATGGTAAATATTCCATTTGTAGTAATGGCCCCTGATGCTGTCTTGGTTCCGCCATTTGCCAATACCAGGCGGTAAAAAGTTGCAGAAGGAATATTCTGTGCGCCACTACCATTAAAGGTTACTGTATTAGGTATTGCCGTTGTTACATTTAATGTACCTGCTGATATGGTAAAAGTATTTGCAATGCCCAATACTGAATTTGTGGACAACAACAATGAGGTAGCATTTAAAGTAGCATTGTATAAGTTCACCGTTCCATTTAATGTGGCAGACCCTGTAAATGTTGCTGTACCTGTAGATGCAGTAAAACTACCGCTTACATCCAGGGAATTTGATACGGAGAAATTTGAAGTTGTGGTAACAGTTCCCGACAACAGCAATCCATAAAATCCGATTGTACCGGCACCCGTTATTGTTTTTGAAGCCCCATTCATAGTAATGTTACCGGCAGAAGAAGCAAGGCTACCCGAAATGCTCATATTACCGGTTATCGAAAATGAGCTGGCAGTGGTTACTGTACCAGTAATGATAAGATTATTTAAGACTATACTAAGGCCACTGATAGTTTTACCAGTGCCCGACATGGTAATTGTATTACCTGCGCCATGGGTAAATGTTCCGGAACCACTTGTTGCCAGGTTGCCTGTAACCGATAAATCCGAAGACGTTGCAGTAATATTTGATGCATTTAAACTAAGGTTATAAAAATTTTGAGTACCTGATCCTGAAATAGTGCTACCGGCACCCGCCATATTAATTGTACTGGTGCTACCTGTAAATGTTCCATTGTTAATCCAGTTACCGGCAACTGTATGAGCATAACTGCCGCCGTTAAAAGTTGTTGCCGTGCCTATTGAGTCATGGCCACTTATTGTTATGGCTGCCCCGGCATTAAAAATTACACCAGTACCGGCCCCTGTTTCCGTTACAAGGTTACCGGCAACCGTAAATGCAGAAGCAGAGGTTGACTTAGTTGCAACACCAGAGGAACTCGTGAGCCTGAGATTACCATAGGTCTTTGAAGCAACTGTTTGGGTGGTTCCATTATATTCAGTGACGCTTGTAAGGCTAAGGGTAACATTGTTGAAATTAACAGGGAAAGTATTTGTGCTACCAATTTTTAAAGTAGCTCCGTTGGAAACACTAAAGTTGCCACCTGTAACGGAAGTGCCCCTGTTTGCCGTGTATGATAAAAGATCCAAGGTTCCTGAAAGCACATATATATTACCTTCTGCTGAAGTAGAAGAACTTAATGAAGGTAAATTTGCTGCCAAAGATTTTGTAGTTGTTCCGCTTATTTTTAAGGTAGAATATGTAATTGAATAAATGGTTTGATTTACTGTTGTAGATGAGTAATCAATAATACTACCTGTGTATAATGTTAGGGTGGGTGCATAATTTGCCGTAAAAGTAGCAGCATTTACTTTTAATACTGCGCCTGAATAAACCCTGAATGTACTGGCAGCAGTTACCGTATAGGTAGGAGATTGTCCCGGATTCAAGGTGCCATAAACATAAATATAATTAGAACTTCCGCTTGCGCTAATATTGGTACCCAGCGTTACTGTACTTCCGGCATTTATTTTTAATTTTCTAAATATGGTTGCAGTGCTTCCTCCCAGGGATTGCGCTACTCCTCCAAAACTCACAATAGCATTCGTATTATTTCCGGTATAAGTGCCTGAATTAAGCCAGTTTCCCTGTATTGTTATGGTAGATTTATTTTGAGTAATGGTACCATTGCTGCTAACAGTAAGGTTACCTGTAATAGTAAGATTCTTACTTACCGTAAGGGTAGATGCTTTGGTTCCACCACCAACCTGTAATGCCCGGCAGGTAGATGAAGTAGAAATAGTTGGCTGAAATAAACCTGTAAAGTTTGCATCACCTATAGTTACATCAGTAATAGCTGTGGGAACACCATTTGTCCAGTTACTTGCTGTCTTCCAGAGGGTACTTGTTACACCTTTCCAACTCGTTTGGGAGTATGAACTGGAATAAAGGAATAATATACAGGTACACAATAGCAGCGGGAATAAGTAAATCTTTTTCATAGCATTGGGTAATTGGATAATTAACTGATAACGCCATTATTAGAAATGTATTTGATTTGTTTGTAATAAATTACGCCTGGCCTGTAGGATAAAATCTACACACCATTGATTTTAAAGAAGATAGCTGCTAAAATAATATTATGAATGGTTCAAAAAAGAATGCACAAATCCTACATCTGAATCGAGAAATAATCAAATAAACAGTTAATGTTCACTTTGAAAAAATCAGGCATTTTTATTAAGGTTGCAACAGGTTAAAACTTTTCAATTTACTTTTATAGAAAAATGCTCACCCGTTAAATCTTCTTACTTCATTACAATAAAAACTAATCTTTATGAAAGGCAGGATATCTTTAATTTTCTCTATTATTATAATTGCCGGCATGGTAGTGATGGCCCAGCAAGACACCTTAAAACAAAGTATGAAAAGAGGTGAAGAAGTTTATACAGCTAATTGTTCAAGTTGCCACATGCCCCAGGGAGAAGGAGTGGATGGAGCTTTCCCCCCTCTTGCCAAAACAGATTATTTAAAAAATCAAAAAAGAGCAATAGGAATTATCCTTAACGGGCAGGAAGGTGAGATTACTGTAAATGGTGTAAAATACAATGTTCCCATGACAGCCCTACCCCATCTTACCGATCACGAAATAGCGGATGTTTTAAATTATATAAGCAACAGTTGGGGCAACAAAAACCTTATGATAAAACCTGCCCAGGTAAAAGCGGAGAGAAAGTAGCCAAACTCATAAATTTTTTAATCAGCATCCGGCAAAATTTACCTTGCACTTGTTCAGAAAATAATTTAAATTACATACAAACTAATTTGTATGAAAAAGAACATCTACCTCCCGATTTTATCTTGTGTTATTTTACTGCTGTCACAATCATGTACAAAGCAATCACGTGACCAAAAAAATGCCGTCACCAATCCACCACAAACAATTAATGCCAGCGTATCTGCCGCTAAATCTTATACATTAGATTTAAGCAACCTCGGTGACGTTACTATTTCCAGGCAGGCGGCGCATTTTGATGTAAGCAAAACTGAAACAGATGCCAAAAGTGGTATGCCCGTTTATAAATATGCCCCAAAAAATAATTACTCCGGCACAGATGAAGTAGAACTCACTGCTTCTAAAACTTCTTATACTACTGCAGGCAGTGGTAATGGCGGGTGCAACAATGGCGCAGGTTACATCACTACCCACAATACAAAAATGCTCATTAAATTTACAGTCAGTAATTAGATTTTTACTTCAATGATTTCCCACGATCCAAAGACATTCTTTGCAAAGAATGACTTCGGTTATTTTTATTAACAAGCATTTCATCGTTGTTCAACATCGTTGTGTCACTCCCTTGTACGTCATACCTATGTGGTACTTTTCCCACCTTATATAAAAGCAAAACCATTTATTTTCTTCTTGCAACCATTATAATCGAAAAAGAAACTGATATTTTTTCAGGCAACCATTATGCACCCCGCAGTTAATAAAAGTGATAAACTAAGAGTAACTTAGTACTTCAAAAATATTAATGATTTCAGGAAACTTACATATATCAAATTCAACAGGTATTATTTTACTGGCGGCTGGTACCTCATCCCGTTTGGGAAAACCCAAGCAGTTATTACTTTATAAAAATAAAACCCTGCTGCAGCATGGGATAGATATTGCAATCAACACAAGCACTACACCAATTATACTGGTGCTTGGGGCCAATGCACATTTACTGCAAACAGAAGTACAACATAAAGAAATATCAGTTGTAATAAATAATGATTGGGAGGAAGGTATGGCAGCTTCTATCCGGTGTGGGCTCAATAAAGTACTGGCAATAAACCCTGGTATAAATGCTGTCATCATTATGGTATGCGACCAGCCCTTTGTTACACAAAAATTACTCGAAGAGTTGGTGTTAAAATACGAGCAAACACATCAACCAATTATTGCCAGCAGGTATCAAAATATTTTAGGAACGCCAGCCTTATTTGATAAAACTATCTTTGCTGCATTACTTGAGTTGAAAGGTGATACCGGGGCAAAAAAAATTTTAAAAGAAAACCCGCAATGGCTAAGTGTGGTTGAATTTCCGGAGGGCATTATTGATATTGATACCGATGCTGATTATGCAGCATTGCTGAAGGAAGGTTAAAAATTATAAAAGATTAAATCTATTTATTAAATGATTGAAGACTCATTTGGACGTAACCATAATTACCTGAGAATATCACTCACGGATAACTGTAACCTTCGGTGCTTTTATTGTATGCCTGAAGAGGATTATGAATTTACCCCTGCCTCACGCCTGATGCAGGTAGATGAAATAGAAGCCATCGCCAAAATATTTGTACAGGAAGGCGTAAATAAAATCAGGCTAACTGGTGGCGAACCTTTGGTAAGAAAAGAGGCTGACAAAATTATTTTATCCCTGGCCACTTTACCCGTAACGCTCACACTCACTACCAACGGCACACGTTTGCATGATTTTCTTCCTGTGCTAAAAGAGGCAAATATTCAGTCGCTGAATATTAGCCTCGATACGTTGCAAGCAGATAAATTTAACTTGCTTACCCGGCGCAATCAATTTCAGCAGGTGTTTGATAATATTCATTTGATGGTGAACAATGGTTTTCATGTGAAAGTAAATGTGGTGGTGATGAATGGCCTCAACGAAATGGAGATTAATGATTTTATTGAATGGACCAAAGATACTCCCGTGCATGTACGCTTTATAGAATTTATGCCTTTCAGTGGCAACCGCTGGACGAGTAACAAAGTATTTACCTGGCAACAAATTCTTGAAGTGGTTAAAGAAAAATATGATGTACTTAGTTTGGAAGGCGAAAAGAATGATACCGCAAAAAAATATATTATACCCGGCCATGCAGGTACGTTTGCTGTGATAAGCACCATGACAGCTCCTTTCTGCAGCGGTTGCAACCGGATGCGGTTAACCGCAGATGGAAAGATGAAGAATTGTTTATTTTCGAAAGAAGAAACAGACTTGCTGGCTGCTTTTAGAAAAGGTGAAAATATATTGCCGCTCATTCATCAAAGCATTGGTAGTAAAGCCAAAGAATTAGGTGGGCAGTTTACAACAGATTTTGAACATATACATGCTGAAGATATCCATAACCGCAGCATGATCACCATCGGAGGTTAAACAAGGGCAGGAGCCAACTGATTTCATTTTCTTCCAACAAATGTTGACGACATTGTGCAGGTAAAGTTCCACATTGGTATGCAGTACAAGGGAGTGACACAACGATGTTGACCATAGATTTGACGCTCGTAAAAAAATTATTTTTAACGCCTCTTTTCACGATAATATTTAAGAGAAAAGTTTTTGAGATCGTATGATATCAGTAACCGAAGCAAAAAAAATCATCTCCGAAAACACCAGTACTTCCGTGCCTGTGCAGTTGCTGCTGGCTGAAACTTTGGGCATGGTGCTGGCAGCAGATGTAATTGCAGGCATGGATATACCTGCATTTCCACAATCTTCTATGGATGGGTACGCATTTTCTTTTAGCGGTTGGCAGGATAATAAAACACTTGATATAAAGGGTGTGATGCCAGCTGGTTCTGAAGAAATGATTTCATTTCATCCCGGCCAGGCCGTACGCATTTTTTCAGGGGCAGC
>JANMVB010000205.1:0-11360 GCA_031392305.1 Ferruginibacter sp. | reverse complement strand
TTTTTTAAAGAAACAACCAAACTTGGCCTGGAGGGTATCATGGCAAAAAAAGCCGATAGCACTTATTCAGATGGTATCAGAAGCCGTGCCTGGCTAAAGATAAAAAATACAAAAACTGAAGATGTTTACATAGCCGGTTTTACTGCACCAAAAGGGGCCCGTAATAAATTTGGCGCTTTACTTTTGGCAACAAAAAAGGCATCCGGCTGGCAATATGCAGGGCACGTTGGTACTGGTTTTAATGCCACTAAGCTGAATGATATTCATGATATGCTACAGCCACTTATTACTGATAAAAATCCTTTTGGTAAAAAAATTCCCGTTAACGATAAACCTACCTGGGTAGTGCCAACCATAATGGCAGAAATTTCATTTACTGAAATAACAAAAGAGGGAATTTTTCGCCACCCCGCATTTAAAAAAATCAGGGATGATAAAATGGTTACACCCAACGCCAAAGCTACACCGGCAAAGGAATTAAAAGAAAAACAAAAAGAGTTGATTAAGGTTGGTAAGGTAGCCGTGCCGGTAACCAATATGCAAAAAATTTTCTGGCCAGCGGAAGGATATACAAAAGGAGATGTGATTAATTATTATAATGCTGTAGCCACTTATATACTTCCATATTTAAAAGACAGGCCGCTATCCTTAAAACGAAATCCAAATGGTATAAATGATGAGGGATTTTATCATAAAGATGCCGGTGAAAATGTGCCACCCTTCGTAAAAGTTTTTCCGTATAAAAATGAAAATAAAACCATTGATTATATAGTTTGTAACAATGCCCCTACCCTCGTCTACCTCGCCAATTTAGGGTGCATTGAATTTAATCCCTGGAACAACCGCATGCAATATCTTGATAAACCAGACTGGCTACTTATTGACCTTGATCCATCGAAGAAAAATAATTTCAACCAGGTAATAGAAGTAGCAAAGGCTGCAAAAGAATTGATGGATAAAGCAAAACTTACCGGTTATTGCAAAACCTCCGGTGCATCGGGCCTGCATATTTACCTGCCGATGCATGCCATGTACACCTACCTGGTAGTAAAAAATTTTGCACAAATATTTATGCATTTATTGCATGAACTAGTGCCGGATTACACTTCACTGGAGCGCTCCCTTGCAAAGCGGGGTAACAATATATATCTGGATTACCTGCAAAACCGTACCGGGCAAACCCTGGCTTCTACTTACAGCATCCGGCCGGTGCCAGGTGCCACCGTATCCACCCCGCTGGAGTGGAAAGAAGTGAAGGCAGGCTTGAGCCCCGGTGATTTTGATTTTAAAAATATCATTAGCCGAATTAAAAAAAAGGGAGATCTTTTTAAGCCTGTGTTGAGCGAAAAAAATAATATACAACAGGCGTTGAAATTGCTGAACCAGTAGTTGTAATTAATAAAATAAGAAAAATTTTTGTCCGGGCATTTTAGCTCTGGTGAACATCGTTGCGTCGCACTCTTTTACTGAATACCTATGTGGAACTTTTCCCACATTATTTGTTTAGCAGTAGATTAATTTCAGCAAAAATCTATAATAAGGTACCATGTAAAAAACCAACAAGCTTCAATCAAAATGAAAAAAACAATTACACAAAAACGCCCCGGCAACGAATCGCTGATGGAGCCATCGCCGGAGTTTACAACAGCAAAACTCAGCCAAAAGTTAGCAAACCAAACAGCGCTGATTACCGGTGGTGATAGTGGCATCGGGAGGGCTGTAGCTATACTGTTTGCACAGCACGGAGCTGATGTGTGTATCGGATATTTGAACGAACACACAGATGCTAAAGAAACCCAACAATGGGTAGAAAAGTACGGACGCAAATGTACATTGGTACCAGGTGACATTTCAAAGGAAGCACATTGTAAAAAGCTGGTGGCTGCTGCAATTAAAAGTTTTGGCAAAATAGATATACTGGTAAACAATGCAGCAATACATTACGAGGCAAAAACGTTGGCTGAGGTTACCACCGCCAATATGAAACATACTTTTGAAGTAAATGTATTTAGTTTTTTCTACGTTACAAAAGCGGTGTTGCCGCACTTAAAAAGAGGGTGCTGTA
This sequence comes from Ferruginibacter sp., assembly GCA_031392305.1. GTDB lineage: Bacteria > Bacteroidota > Bacteroidia > Chitinophagales > Chitinophagaceae > Ferruginibacter. Next base: position 9,295 of record JANMVB010000205.1, on the reverse strand, counting down.
TTATCAATACATCATCGGTAGTTGCTTACCGTGGCAGTCCTCACCTTATAGATTATGCTGCCACCAAGGGTGCCATTGTTGCTTTTACAAGAAGCCTTGCCAGTAACCTGGCGGAGAAAGGCATCCGTGTAAATGGCGTAGCTCCCGGCCCCATTTGGACACCACTGATACCGTCCAGTTTTAAAAACAAAGGAATTAAAAAGCATGGTGAAGATGCACCACTGGGGCGTACAGGCCAACCAGTGGAAGTAGCGCCGGCATACTTGTTTTTAGCAAGTGAAGACAGCAGTTATATGACCGGGCAATTTTTGCATCCAAATGGTGGGGAAATAATTAATGGTTAGTTAATATCCCAATTCGCATCATTAGAAATGATTGGAATATATTTTGCACCTAACAGTTTATGTGGGAAGAAATCTACAATCGCTTTTCTCTCTAAAATTATACATCACTAAATAATCAACATTATGAACGCACACACACTGCCTTATTTAAAATCCCTGGTTGACTGTCATAAAAAGATGATGGAAGATGGGTACATAGAAAACTTTAAAGTAGAGGATGGATTATTAAAAAGCTTAGACAGCGATACATTTTATAAAGCTGATGAAGTAACTATCATTAATTTTTTCCGTTTTGAGGGCCAGTCAGATCCGGAAGATAGCAGCATTCTATATGTTATCGAAACACCTGATGGCAAAAAAGGAACAATCGCCGATGCATATGGTGCTTATGCTGACCCTGATGTCAGCACATTTTTTTCAGATGTAGATGGCATACATAAAAAGATCCCTACCACTTAAAGTAATAATTTTTTTAAAATAATAAAAGAGACTGCGTATTAGCACAGTCTCTTTTTTCATTAAATCTACCCTACTTTTTATAAAGGGATCAAAGCGGCAAAATAGAATAAAATTTCTGCCAGATTTTGTTTCTCCCTGCTCCTGTTTATACAATAAAAGTACTTAAGAAATTAACCTGTTTTCATTGTATAGTTTCATTTTATTATAGAGTGTTTTACGATCAACATTTAACAATTTGGCAGCCTTCGTTTTATTAAAATTTGATTTTTTTAAAGCGTCCACTATCATTTCATACTCTGCATCCAGGCTTGCTGACTTGAGTGTTTGTTTGAAATTTACATTCATACATTATTCTTTTTTTGTTAATAATAAAAGTTGCTTTTCAACTTCAGTTGCTAAATGCAGCACCAATTTATATATAATTTTTATGCCTTTTTGTTCGCAGTTGTTACAAGGCTACACAAAATTTGATTTCAAAACCGTCATTTCTCTTTTGATTAAAAAAGAAACAATACTTAGCCCTTACCCCAAATCCTGCGTAAGTGGCCTACAGGAATTTTTAAAATATCCCGGTACTTGGCGATAGTTCTCCTTGCAATTTTTATACCTTTTTCACTCAGCTTTTTTACGAGTTGCTGATCATTATAAGGATTGCTTTGATCTTCACTTTCTATAATCTCTTTTAACTTAATCTGTACAACTTTGTTACTGATCAAACTGCCATCTTCATTTGTAATACCTTCTGTAAAGAGATCTTTTAAAAGTATCATGCCAAATTGGGTATCTACATATTTGTTGCAGGTAACCCTCGAAATAGTTGAAATGTCTAAACCTACCTCATCAGAAATATTTTTCAAAATCATCGGTTGCAGGTTAGCGTCATCCCCGCTTAAAAAATACTTCCTTTGCTTTTTAATAATATTCCGCATAATTAAAAGCATATTTTCTTCCCGCTGCCTGATGGCATCTACAAACCATTGGGCCGAAGAAAGTTTACTTTTTAAATACTGCGCTGCAGATTTTTCTTCCGATGTTCTTAATTCTTTATTCTCCAGTGTTTTTATTAAAGATTCATTAATATGCAGTGAAGCACTTTTTGGGTTATACAACTCTACCATTAAATTCTCTTCATCGCCTACAAGTACAAAATCAGGTATCACTGTATCCTTTGCCAATTGATCTTCACGTGTAATATTAATTGGATTTAACTGTAACCTGGAAATATGCTTTAGGATAATTGACAATTCCTCTTCATCAATTTGTAGCGCCAAGCAGATTTTTTCAAAATGCTGTTTTTGCAAATCGATATAATATTCTTCAATCAGCCGGATGCTTTTCTTCGCAATAGGGCAAAGTTTTTGCCGGTTGAGCTGCAGCAGCAAAAATTCCCTGATGCTTTGCGTTGCAATACCAACAGGTTCCAATTGCTGAATTTTTTTTAAAACATGTTCAATATCCTCTTCTTCTACAAATCTTTTATTGATAAAAGAAAAATCATCCGCTACTTCTGCAATTGTTCTTTCCAGGTAACCATTATCTGAGATGCAGTCCAGTATAAAACTTCCGATAACTTTTTCATCTGCATTTAAGTTAAGGTTAATCAGTTGTTGTTTTAGTACAGTCCTAAAATCGAGTGAATCTTTTAAAGGAACATTCATTTCATTGTTATGAATATAACTTTGATTTTCTACTCCGTAGTTAGGTATATCATCATAGCCATATTCATCCCAGTTTTGAAACTCAAGTGGTGGGTCTTCCGGATCAGTTTTAACTTTTTCTGGCTCTTCAGTTGCCACAACTTCAAGTAGCGGGTTTTCATCCAGTTCATCTTTTATTCTTTGCTCAAGATCTAAAACATTCAAATGATAAATACCCAGCAATTGAACCTGCTGGGGCAAAATTCTAAAAGCTTGCTTTTGCAGTTGCGATTGGCGGATCATATAAAATTTTTAAAGGGAATGGTATTTGAATCATAAACTGCAAGAACATAACCAAGTTTCACTGCAATGTTTACACTGCACTCAGTGCCAAATAAGACTTAAAATGGTTTATATCTCTCAAAACCCCTTAATTATTATACCATATTGAAGAAATTATTCTACACTAAATTTTTTCTGTGGAAAATAAAGTGGTTAAAAATTATTAGTAAATATTCAAATAAAGTGTCTATTCCATATTATCGCTCACTGTTAATGGCCCCGATAAGGGCATCTAACTGTGGCGGTATTCTCATCAACATATTTGTATTTTGGAATTACTAAATGGCATGATTTTTTTCTTTATTTAATTAACCATTAATTAATCATTAAACTATACTATTATGCTACGCTGGACAATCACTTTTTTAATCATTGCAATAATAGCTGCCATCCTTGGCTTTGGCGGTATTGCTGCAGGTGCTGCAGGCATCGCAAAAATTCTATTCTATATTTTCATCATTTTATTTGTGCTATCCTTTTTTATGGGAAGGCGCACAGTAGAATAATTATATCACATCTTTTGCTTTCGGTATAATGTAAGCAGATTATGCATTCTATTTTGAAAACATAATCTGCTTTTTTATTTGGCCAATTATAAACCTTGCTTTAATAGCCACCGGTAAATTTTAATAAAGTCTGTTTACTGGTTTGTAATTTGCCTTATCAAACTTCAATTTATTACTTAATACACTTTCGTATAATCTTCTACACTATTCAAATAAAATTATTATGTCAAAAAAAACTGCAAAACCAGCAGAGCAAAATAAAAAAATTGCTGATTTAGGGTCTGCAAAAAAATACGATGAAGGTGAATTCCTTACAACCAATTATGGGCTTCGCATCAACGACAATCAAAACTCATTAAAAGCAGGCGAGCGGGGTGCCACCCTCATTGAAGATTTTATCCTTCGGGAAAAAATTCACCATTTCGATCATGAACGTATCCCGGAAAGGATTGTACATGCAAGAGGTTCGGCGGCACATGGTTATTTCGAATTATTTCAACCCATTGGTCAATATACCAAGGCCAGGTTATTCAACGAAACTGGTGTAAAAACGCCGGTATTTGTGCGCTTTTCTACCGTTGCAGGTTCCCGTGGCTCTACTGACCTTGCAAGAGATGTACGAGGGTTTGCCGTTAAATTTTATACAGCAGAAGGCAACTATGATATTGTAGGAAATAATATACCCGTTTTTTTTATACAGGATGCCATTAAGTTTCCTGACCTGGTGCATGCTGTAAAACCAGAACCACACAATGAAATGCCACAGGCTGGTTCAGCACATGATACCTTCTGGGATTTTATTTCGCTGATGCCCGAAAGTATGCACATGATCATGTGGGCAATGAGCGACCGGGCTATACCCCGTAGCCTGCGCATGATGGAAGGATTTGGGGTACATACCTTTCGTTTTATAAATGCAGAGGGTGCATCTCATTTTGTAAAATTTCATTGGAAACCATTACTCGGTGTACACAGTGTAGCCTGGGATGAAGCACAAAAAATTTCCGGAAAAAACTCAGATTTTCACCGCCAGGATTTGTGGGATGCAATTGAATCCGGGGCTTTTCCCGAATGGGAATTTGGCGTACAGATTGTGCCTGAAGCTGATGAACACAAATTTGAATTCGACCTCCTCGATCCTACTAAATTAATACCCGAAGAACTGGTACCTGTTCAACGCATTGGCAAAATGACACTTAACAAAAACCCCGATAATTTCTTTGCCGAAACGGAGCAGGTTGCATTTAATCCCGGGCACCTTATCCCCGGTATTGATATAAGCAATGATCCGCTTTTGCAAGGCCGTTTGTTCTCATACAGCGATACCCAGTTATCCCGTCTGGGTACACATAATTTTCAGGAGTTGCCCATTAACAGGCCCATAAGTCCGGTCCATAATAACCAACGTGATGGCCATATGCGGCACACCATTAATACCGGACGGGTAAGCTACGAACCAAATTCGCTGGGGGGCGGTTGCCCCTTCCAGGCAAAGGCTGTAGAAGGAGGATTTACCAGTTTTCCGGAAAGGATTGACAGCCATAAAATAAGAACAAGAAGTAAAAGTTTTCTTGATCATTTTAGCCAGGCAAAACTATTCTTCAATAGCCAGAGTGATGCGGAAAAAAATCATATCATTGATGCCTTGTGTTTTGAATTAGGCAAGGTAGAAACTAAAGCCATCAGGGAACGAATGATTAAATTATTATCACTGGTAGATAAGGCACTTGCATCTCCGGTTGCAGTTTACCTGGGGTTAAGTATCCCTAAAGATATTGGATGGGTAAACGGTAGTTTTCCTGCAGATGCTGACCCGGCAACCTATCAGTCGGTGAAGGTTAAAAATACGTTTGAAACATCTGCCGCTTTAAGTATGGCCAATACAATTAAAGATTCCATCCGTACCCGAAAAATTGCTTTTCTTGTAGCAGATGGAGTAGATAAAAAATCTTTGACTAGCATGAAGGGAGCATTAGAAGCTGAGGGTGCGGTTGTTGAGTTGGTAGCTCCCAAATTATGCACATTGATCGCTGAGGATAATACAGAATTTCCCATCAACAAAAGTTTTCTTACTACGGCATCAGTGTTATATGATGCAGTTTATGTACCCGGCGGAACCAATAGTGTAGCCACAATTGCAGCCGAGCCTGATGCAATACATTTTTTAAATGAAGCATTTAAACATTGCAAACCCATTGCTGCTGATTCAGCCGCCATGCAGGTATTAGATCAAACCTATTTTTCAAGAAAAATCCTTAAAGAATTTACAGAAGAGGATGTAATCACAACAGGAGTTGCAATCGGGGATGATGTAAAACAACTATCAGCCCTCTTTATTAAAGCTATTGCCCTGCATCGATTTTGGGATAGAGAAAAACCAGATAAAGTGCCGGCATAGTTGCTAAAAGATGATAATTTATTAGTGCAGATAAAAGAAATGAAATTATTGTCCCGGCTTAAAAAGCACTCATTAGCATCGTTGCGTCGCACTCGTGTACTATATACCTATGTGGAACTTTACCCACATTATATTAAGGTCACTATAAATCATACCGGCCAACAAAAACCAAAATGCAAACATTAAACAACAATCCACTACCTATCCAATAAACCAACAATGACATTCGTAAGTATAATAGGTGTTATCGCCAGTATATGTACAGCGGTATCTTTAATACCGCAGCTTATAAAATTATTAAAGGAAAAAAAGGCAGAAAATGTTTCACTGGTTATGCTGGCTGTATTATTTGTAGGGCTTGGCTTATGGATCTGGTATGGAGTGCTTAAAGAAGACTGGATCATCATTGTATCCAATTCGTTTTCTTTTATAATAAATATTATACTGGCTTACTTTGCTATACGCTATAAAAAGAAAAATTAAGATAAGTAACTTTTTTTTTAAAATTTTACCGAGCTATATTTTTTAGAAGATTCTTTGTCGCTGGTTGGTGGTGGCACCACCAACCACGAACTTGAGATAATAAACATTAAAAAGAAAATTATGAAAAATGAAGCAGGTAACATGAAAGCGCAGGAAAAAAACAACAGAAATTTTTTTGAGAATTTTTCTACAAAGGTTACAAAGGCTACCGGTAGTACCCGTGCATTTTCCATCGCATTATTGCTCATAATAATTTGGGCCATAACTGGCCCGTTTTTTCATTTTTCTGAAACCTGGCAACTGGTAATAAACACCGGCACCACCATTATTACTTTCCTGATGGTTTTTTTAATACAGAAATCACAAAACAAAGATTCACTGGCAATTCAATTAAAACTTAATGAATTGGTAGCAGCCCACGAGTTTGCAAGTAACCGTCTTGTTGATGTAGAAAATATGACAGAAGATGAGCTTAGAATTATTCAGAAATATTATACTAAACTTAGTTTAATAACAAAAGAGGAAGAGAATCTTCAGCAATCCCATTCTATTGATGAGGCACATCAGCAACATAATTTAAAAAAGGACCTTGAGAGAGAACTTGAAGATAAAATCAAATTATAAGGGTTCACTAAAAATTGCTATTTATTAATAACCTCCATATCTTCTAAAGCATAATTTCCGGTTGAAAGCGTAAAATTGAACCCCTTACAATAGCTTAATATATCTGATAAAGTAAGAGAGGTTATTTTAAATTTTTTTACAGGTATTTTACCGGTATTTATGGAACTGTTTTCCTGACGGTGCTTATCTACGGCGTAAACAGTAATTACAGTTTCATCACCTGCATACACACGTATTGCAAGCGCATCAAAACGATCACGGTTATAATCAACAATATGGTCTGTACAAAAGTCATCCAGGGTTTGATTATTAGCCAGGTTTACAGATATTTCCCCCAAAAGGGTTTCTTGTTTAAAATCTGTTTCATTTTTCATTTTATGTATTTTGATTAAACCTGTTAAAGAAAATTTCATGCCTTTGAATCCAGAATTTTAATAATCTAAAAAAAAATGCAATTACCGAAAGGATATTACAAAAAATTCAATCAATTAAAGATCAAATTCCCCAATTTGAAATGCATTTATTTGTTTAAATAATTATTGACCTTGAAATTCCCCAAAAATTAAAAAATTAGAAATCTGTAGAATTTTTTTCCCGCATTTTTTATAATTTCTACTTAAAGAAAATTGGCATAATATTTTGTATCTATATAATAGGTTTTTCATAGGATATTGGATAAAAAAAATGGGGCTGGATTTTCATCCTGGCCCCTCTCTTTTTCCAGGTATTAGAACTATAATTTTATACCTATCGCAATTAGTATTCTTTTATTCCCAACTTCATATTTTGTATCCGGTTTATTTTTTTACGAATGATATAGTTACCTGATTATCAAATGCTAGGTTTTACTTTTTCAAATAACATAATTAAAGTTGCCCATAGGTATGCGGTAAAAGTGAGTGACACAACGATGTTCATCAAGGGAATATAGCACGGACAATAATTACATTTAAATTGCTCAGGACTTCAGTTATTAAAAAACTTATCTCTTAGTGATACGAATTATAGCAGTCATAATTTGTACGACGAACCCTTGCTAATGTTGGCATAAAATATGTTTAATTTTCTGGAACTTTTAACAATTTCATTTCCCATTCAATATTGTGAAGTGTAATTGATAATTGATATATTTTTTATTCAATAAGGCATTTATTTTATATCGCTATAAACTTTATAACCGCCTAAAACCCATTTGATGGCCAACCTAAAAGCAAAAAACGGCTCCAATGGATTACCTGCTTCTCCATTGGATGATGTAGCCGTACTTCCGCACAAAACATCTACTAAATCAAGAAACAAAATCACCCATGCACAAGCTTCAACTAAAGAGAATGGGTATGATGGTTTCCCTGACAGCAGGGAATTATTGCAGGTATTAACTGAAGTAAAAAACGGAAACTTTGCGGTGCGTATGCCCATTGACCAGGTGGGCTTAAATGGAAAGATATGTGACACGCTGAATGAAATTATTTCTCTCAATGAGAAAATGATGCAGGAGTTTACAAAAGCAGGCAATACTATTGGAAAGCAGGGTAAGCTTACACAACGAATAGAAGTGCCTATTGCAAAAGGTTCATGGAGTACGGGAGTTGACAGCCTGAATACTTTGATATCTGACCTGGTTCACCCCACCATCGAAATAGCGCATGTTATCAGCTCGGTGGCAAAAGGAAATTTATCGCAGGAAATGCCATTGGAAATTGGCGGACATACATTACAGGGAGAGTTTTCAAGAATTGCCAAAGAAGTAAATGATATGGTAAAACAGTTGAACCTGTTTTCAATGGAGGTAACCCGTGTTGCAAGAGAGGTTGGCTCTGAAGGAAAACTCGGTGGCCAGGCTAAGGTAAAAGGCGTAGGTGGCGTATGGAAGGACTTAACAGATTCAGTAAACCAGATGGGTAGTAACCTTACCGCCCAGGTAAGAAATATTGCAGAAGTAACAACCGCCGTTGCCAAAGGGGATCTTTCCAAAAAAATTACCGTGGATGTTAAAGGAGAAATCCTTGAATTGAAAAATACCATCAACACGATGGTGGATCAGTTAAACTCTTTTTCATCTGAAGTTACCCGTGTGGCGCTTGAAGTAGGTACCGAAGGAAAATTAGGCGGCCAGGCACAGGTAAAAGGAGTAGCAGGTACCTGGAAAGATCTTACCGATTCGGTAAATCAAATGGCAAGTAACCTTACCGGGCAGGTACGAAATATAGCCGAGGTAACCACAGCGGTGGCTAAAGGAGATTTATCGAGGCAAATAACGGTGGATGTAAAAGGTGAAATACTTGAATTAAAAAATACCATCAATACCATGGTGGATCAGTTGAATTCATTTTCTGCAGAGGTTACCCGTGTGGCCCGTGAAGTGGGATCGGAAGGAAAACTGGGTGGACAGGCAAAGGTAAAAGGTGTAGGTGGGGTTTGGAAAGACCTTACTGATTCAGTAAACCAGATGAGAAAGAGTTTAACTGATCCACCATGGTATTCATGGTATTTTTTAATTCA
>JANMVB010000181.1:0-2713 GCA_031392305.1 Ferruginibacter sp. | reverse complement strand
GTGACCTTGCTGCCGTTCAGCGTGAGCGTCACGCGCGCTTTCGAACCTTTGCTCACGCGGCGCATTGCAAGGCCTCCTCGATCACGACCGTTGCGTTGGTTGGTGTGCTTTGAACCAATCTGCTTTCTTCCCTCCACTATCTCAATGACATATATTGCCCAATTAATAATTCCAGCGTAAAGCTGTAAATTGTTGTATGGAATTTTCACAACAAGGAAAGTCGCATCAAGTATTGGAGAGGTTTATTTTTGGACAGCAACCATTCATAAATGGCTGTTGATTATTTTACAGAAAATAAGGGGTGTAGGATATTTTGATTGGTAACAAGGCCGACACAGGACGGAGTTCTGAGCCTGATGGTGGAATAAAATTAATGAACTTAATAGTTATGAAATACATGCTGATATTGCTGATATCTTCTATTTTCCTGAATAGTTGTGTCTTTAATTGTGCATCCTACCTTGACAATAATATTAAACCGTATGCCCTAAAAGGGATATTAATCAGTAAGCAAAAAGCTGAAACAGGTTGTTTTGGAATACTGATATTAAAAAATCAAAATAAAAGCGATACGTTGAGAAATATCTGCTATTGTGTACCTGCATCACAAGGATTATGGAAGTACATGGAGGAAGGAGATAGTTTATATAAGGCAGCAGAAAGCCTTAATGTAGAAGTATATCGAAAAGGCGCAATAAAAAAGTTTGAGTACCCTTGTTGTAGTCAGTAAATTGATTGAACCAATGCCCTCCTGGCGCAAGATGTTAAACTGCTAAATGAAATTTGCTTAAAGCTAAATGGCAATTGGCTACTGACTATCCCTGCTATCATTATTTTTCCCCAAGGTTTTATGAAACTGGTATTGATGAATTTGATTTTTTGAAGAATATTTTTACTGTGTTGTATGGAGATTGATTACGTAGAGAGGTTCGTGTGCCCCAAACCCAGGCGGAGAATATACAAATTTTGCCAACCATTTATCCTTAAAAATGCAGGCATCAAATTAACACTTATGTTTTTCTAATCATTCCATTTCTATCTACAACACTCATATAAATAATTCTTTTTTTTATAAATAAATAACACCCGGCTTACATAAAAATTAATCACTCCAAATAATCTTACAATTTTCTCATGACTATTGAAAAAAACTACTCTTTTATGTATAATACCATACATGTGTAATTAATTAATTTGTATATCATTATTAGTCAGAATTTAATGTTGTTAAAAAAATTTAAAACCACCCAAAATAATAACAAATATCATGATGTTGAATAAAGTTTTTATGTTTCTTTGTGTACGAGAACAGGCAAAAACCTATATCTGTATCATATAATCCGTTGTAAAAAAGTCAGTTTAATAATGAAAAACATTACAACCATCATATCAGCCCTCTTGTTCTTTGCAAGTTCAGTAGTCTTGGATATGCATTTATCTGACGGCAAAAAGCATATTCCGGTGCTTGTAAAAGAGCACGGATATTCACCTGTCAGTACTCATTTATGCAACGAAAAAACTGAATCCTTGCCGTTTGACTGGTGTAACTGTGAAAAGGAGGTGGAAGGTGCGAATGTGGTGAATTCCCGGTTTGTAAATGTTCGTAAAGCATTGTCCCGGCAAAATGCTTTCGCTCCCCAATTTCTTTTAACCAGGTATACAGCCTTGCTGCTGCCCATAATATATAAGGCCCCCTTCGGCCCGGTTACTCATACCGTAAATAACATCACAATACACGTTAAAAATTGTGTCTGGCTAATTTAGAACCTGGTTTTCTATTCACAGGTAACAACCAGCGGGGTTGCATAAAAGTGCTGCCTTACACATATATTTTCTCAATAAAAATTTAATAAAATGAAAACTTTTAATATCATACTTATATCATTATTCACCTTGGCATCTACAGGAGCATTGGCTCAGAACAATAATAGCAATTCCAAAAAGGAGCAAATGAAAATGGAAGTGGTAAAAATGAATACCGCACCCAACAAAATCAGCAATAATATAGCGGCAACTAACCGGTCGGCTAAAGAGCAAATGAAAAGCGACCTGATAAAATCGGGCAACACATCACAATCGCATGAACTCGTGATTGATAAATTGGGAAATTGCAAGAACCAGCTAACCTATTCAAATTTATCACCCAAGGAACAAATGAAACTGAAAGTGATGAAACAAAATAAATGTATAGTAGCTGGCGATATCGCCGTTGTAAAAGATGGCAAATGTACCAGTTGTGGTAAAAATGCAATTATCGCAAAAAAGTAATCGTTTGATTTAACGTGAAAATGAAAGGGCAATGCCGGCAGTATTAAAACAACTACCGGCATTTTTTGTGCGGATTGTTTTTCGTTGTACCAAAAATAAATTCGTCTTGTTTTCATTTGAAGAACTACGACGGAGAAACTATTACATCATATCATATGAATTACATAAACAATTTTCGGTTTATGGGCTTAATTTTTAGACAATGGAAACTGAGTATAACAACACATAAAAAGGTGGCCTTATGATCCTTCGGTTCCAGAGGGGCTCTTCAAAATCATACTGCTCAAGGGTTAAAAATGTGAGTTACTTTTTTGTCCGAACAAAGCAGCAGCCATGGGCAACATCCTTGCATCGCCCTCTTATACTGAATACCATTGGGGATCTTTAATTGCGTTATAAAATAGAATACAATTGAATTATAAGATTATCCCATAAATTTAATTCA
>JANMVB010000194.1:0-3059 GCA_031392305.1 Ferruginibacter sp. | reverse complement strand
AAAATTTGGCTTGTACGAAGGCAAAAAATTTGAACGCTGGCTGCACCAGTTAATAAAATATAAAACAGGTTTGGAAGATGTTTCCTTTGCCACCTTGCACGAGCTTCACCTGCAAAATAATTTATACAAAGATTTTTATTGTACCGGCACCAACCTTACCCGCCAGGGGCTTCAGATTTTTTCTTACGAGCATACACCCACCATGATGGTGGCGGTGGCAGTAAGAATAAGCGGTGGCTTGCCATTGTATTTTGAGCCCATTATATTGGATGATAATTATCAGAAAGTAATAGCTACCGATACTGTTTCATTTAGAAATTATTTTGTTGACGGAGGAATGATTGCAAATTATCCGATTAGCATTTTTGATAGTTGCGAAAACAATGGCAACCCCTTATTTTGTGAACGGATACATTTTAATATGCAAACGCTGGGCATAAAATTAGAACGGCCGGCACAAATAGATTCACTCAAAAACAACAGCAATAATACTCCTCCTTTTCCCATCAAATCTTTCAAAGAATATATTTATGCCTTCAACAACCTCATGCTTGAAACCATGAACAGGAAATATCCCAACCGGGAAAATGAAAAAGAGAGGACCATTTATATCAGCTACGGTTCCATTCAATCGAGGGTACGTAAAATGAAACCTGCAGAAAAACAATTACTCTATGATAACGGAGCCAATGCTGTAAACGAATTTTTTAATAATAAAAATAAAGCATCGATACAATAATTATTTTATCAGCCCGCCAAAAACTTTTTTCAAAATCTCCGTAGTTCTTGCTACAGGGTTTTCCCTGATATTTTTTTCTTCTTTAGCAACCAAATCAAATAGTGCATTGGTTGCCCGTTCTGTAACATAGCTGGGCAAATCAGGATTTATCTTTTTAAAAGTAGTAGGAAAATTGTTGTAGGTATTTACAATATCACCATAATACTTGGTGGCTTCTACTTTATTCAATGAGGTTTTAATCACCGGCAAAAAAGCACTGGTAAGTTTGTCGATGGTTTTTGTTCTGAAATAATGCGTGGCACTTGTATCGCCGCCCCTTACAATATTAATGGCGTCTGTTAATGTCATTTGTTTTATCGCATCAATAAATATAGGCTGTGCAAAACCTGCGGCATCTTCGGCACCACGGTTAATTTGTAAAATTGCTTTATCAACTGATTTTCCCAGGCCAAGTGTCCTTAAGGTATTCTCAATTTTTTTTGCATCCGGCGGCAACAATATTTTATAAAAAGCATCGCCAAAAAATCCATCCTGCCTGTTTAATTGTAGCGTTGCCTTTACCAGCCCCTGGCTCAGTGCTTCTTTAATCCCCTGAGCTGCTTCTGCCTGCGATACGCCACCCGGGTAGGTACTGCCCGGCAATTGATTTAGTACTTCGCAGCCACTTAATAAACTCATAAAAACCAATGCAGTAAATATTCTTTTCATTTTGTTGTTTTATAAAATTACTTATTCAAGTATCCTGCCAAACTATTGGTGCTGCCCGTTATAAAGGCATTGATGAATCGGTTGCTTGCGGTATCTTCGCAAAAATTTTATCACAAAACATGAGCATACATCATTTATCTGAGCAGGAAATTATACGCCGGCAAAAATTAGCAGAACTTAAAAGGTTACATATTGATCCCTACCCTGCAGCACTTTATCCGGTAAATACCACCTCTGCTTACATCAAAGAAAATTATAAAGGCGATGATAACAAAGAACTGTTTAATGATGTATGTATTGCCGGCCGCATAATGAGTGTACGTGATATGGGCAAGGCCAATTTTGCAGTGTTGCAGGATGCTGTTGGCAAAATTCAATTCTATATTAAGCAGGATGATATTTGCCCTGACGATGATAAAAGCATGTACCAGACAGTATGGAAAAAATTAATTGATATTGGCGACATCATTGGCATAAGGGGATATGTGTTTACCACAAAAACAGGCGAAACTTCCATCCATGTTACCGAGTTTACCATATTAACCAAATCACTTCGGCCGCTACCCATTGTAAAAGAAAAAGATGGGGAAGCTTTTGATGAAGTAACCGATCCGGAGTTTCGTTACCGCCAGCGTTATGCAGACTTAATTGTAAACCCCGGTGTAAAAGAAACCTTCATCAGGCGTACAAAAATGATGAACGCCATCCGTGAATTTTTAAATGAAAGAGGTGCGCTTGAAGTAGATACACCCGTGCTACAAATTATTCCCGGCGGTGCTGCAGCCCGCCCCTTCACCACACACCACAATGCGTTGGATGTGCCTATGTACATGCGCATTGCCAATGAACTATATTTAAAAAGGCTCATCGTTGGTGGATTTGAATGGGTGTACGAATTCAGTCGCAATTTTCGCAACGAAGGGATGGACCGCACCCACAATCCTGAGTTTACTGTACTTGAATTTTATGTAGCTTATAAAGATTATGAGTGGATGATGGAAACCACCGAACAACTGCTGGAGAAGGCAGCCATTGCAACCAACGGCACGTCTAAAGTGCTTGCTGGAGAAAAGGAAATTGATTTTAGAGCCCCTTATAAAAGGATCACCATGTACGATTCTATTGCAGAATTTACTGGCTTTGATATCAGCGAAATGGATGAGGATGGCATACGGGAAGTTTGCAAACAGCTAGGCATACATGCAGATGGCAAATGGGGCAAGGGCAAACTGATAGATGAAATATTTGGCACCAAATGCGAGGGCAATTATATACAGCCAACCTTTATTACAGACTACCCGGTAGAGATGAGCCCCCTTACAAAAAAGCACCGTAGCAAACCCGGCCTGGTAGAGCGTTTTGAGCTCATGTGCAATGGCAAAGAAATTGCCAATGCCTACAGTGAATTAAACGATCCGATAGAGCAGCGTGAGCGGTTTGAAGAGCAAACTAAATTAATGGAACGTGGCGATGATGAAGCCATGTTTATTGATCATGATTTTTTAAGGGCGCTTGAATATGGCATGCCCCCCACCAGCGGTATTGGTTTTGGCATCGATCGCATTGCCATGTTGCTAACCAATCAGCATTCTATACAGGATGTACTTTTTTT
>JANMVB010000082.1:0-41442 GCA_031392305.1 Ferruginibacter sp. | reverse complement strand
CAGCCGGTTTTTCCTACTCCTTTTTACGAAACAGTTATTTGCACCATTCTCTTTTTAATAATGTGGGGTGTTCGAAAACGGATACAGGTGGCCGGTACAATGACGGGAATCTATTTTATTTTAAATGGGCTGGAACGTTTTATAATTGAAAAAATCAGGGTAAATAATCAATATCACCTGTTTGGGTTTAATCCAAGCCAGGCAGAAATTATTTCTTTTGTCCTCATTTTGTCAGGCGCTATTATTATCATTTTGGTGCAAATGAAGGCCTCCCGGCAGCGATAAGTCAGTAATTATTTCAGTAAGTTTCCTCAAATTTTTTGAATATATCTTTTAAAAGGCGATAATTTATCGCCTTTTTTTATACTACCATTCATAATAAGATTGTACCGTCTATGTAAACCAATGTTCCTTGCATTGCAAAGTACCTACTTTTGTTATGTACAATTCAAAACAAAGTATAAAGCATAACCATGAAACATTTAATAACTACACTAACTGCAATATTTATCACCATAGTAATCTTTGCCCAGGATAATTCCGGTAAAATTATAGGTGCAATCAAAGACGGAGGCAATCAAAAAACCATTGATGCCGCAACAATTTCTCTTTTAAAATCAAATGACAGCAGCCTGGTGAAGGCTGCAATAGCTGATAAGGAAGGCAATTTTGTATTTGATAATATTAAAGATGGTGCCTACCTGGTGCAGGCAACATCTGTTGGTCATAACAAAGTATATAGTAATGTTTTTACCTTATCCGGTACCCAGAATTTATATGATGCAGGTGTTTTACAATTAACACCTGTTAATAAAAGCCTGAAAGAGGTAATAGTTAATTCTAAAAAATTAATGATAGAGCGTAAAATTGACCGCACGATCGTAAATGTAGATGCGGCAATCAGCAATGAAGGAACAACGGCACTGGAGGTTTTGGAAAAGAGCCCCGGCGTAACGGTTGATAAGGATGGTAATATCAGTTTGAAAGGCAAGCAAGGGGTATTGGTTATGCTGGATGGTAAACCTTCTTATTTAAACGGACCTGAGCTGGCAAATCTATTGCGTTCCATGCCATCAAACAATTTGGATCAAATTGAGATAATGACCAACCCTTCCGCCAAATATGATGCAGCCGGAAATTCAGGGATCATCAATATTAAAACAAAGAAAAATAAACAAAAGGGTTTTAACGGCAGCGTAAACCTTGCGTATGGCCAGGGAATATTTGCAAAAACCAATAACAGCCTAAACTTAAATTACCGCAATGGGAAGTTTAATGTATTTGCAAATTTTAGTGGTAATTACCGGGAGAATTTTCAAAAATTAGATATAAAAAGAAAATACAAAAATGCCGATAATTCATTGAATGCAATATTTGAACAGACTTCAAATGAAATGAAGTTTAATAATAACTATAATTCCAAAATAGGTATTGATTATTATGCATCAAAGAAATCTACTGTTGGAATTGTATTGACAGGTTTTACTACTCCTTCTACCCAGGTAGGTGACAATGTAAGTTTTCTTAAAAGTAATACAGGTATAATTGATTCAATCGTTACTGCCGACCGAAGAGAGAAAG
Source organism: Ferruginibacter sp. (assembly GCA_031392305.1). GTDB lineage: Bacteria > Bacteroidota > Bacteroidia > Chitinophagales > Chitinophagaceae > Ferruginibacter. Next base: position 39,861 of record JANMVB010000082.1, on the reverse strand, counting down.
GTAGCTGGAAGAATGGTGCCATTAATTTAAATTTCCGCCATCAATTCGATTCTTCCGGCAGGGAATTTACTGCGGATGTAGATTACCTTACTTACAATGCTGATAAAGACCAGGTATTTACCAACACCTCTTACACACCTGACTGGTCATTAAAATTTGCTGATAAATTAATAGGGGAATTGCCTTCCATTATAAATATCTACACCGGTAAAATAGATTACACCCATCCTTTAAAAAGCAGCCTGAAGATAGAAACCGGCTTAAAAACAAGTTTTGTAGAAACGGATAATATAGCAGGGTATTTCAATATTATTGGCAATACCAAAACGCCGGATTATGATAAAACGAACCACTTTATTTATAAAGAAAATATTAATGCTGCATATCTTAATATGAATAAGCAGATAAAGAAATGGGGGATACAGGCAGGGTTAAGACTAGAAAATACTAATTACAATGGTAAGCAATTTGGCAATCCTCAAAGGCAGGACAGTACTTTTAAAAGAAGTTATACCGGCCTGTTTCCAACAATGTTTGTTAGCTATAATGCAAACGAAAAAAATCAGTTTGGTTTTTCTTATGGCCGCAGGATTAACCGCCCTGATTATGAAGACCTGAACCCTTTCCTGTTTTTCCTGGATAAATATACTTATGGATCGGGCAACCCATTTTTAAAGCCATCTTATGCACATGCTTTTGAAGCTTCCCATACATACAAACAGTTTCTTACTACTACAATAAACTATGCACATACCAAAGATTTATTCAATGAAATATTTGAGCAAAAAGGGTATGCCACTATTGTAAAGCAGGGCAATTTTGGCTCAGCAAATAGCATGAGTTTATCAGTGAGTGCACAGGTTACCGTTACAAAATGGTGGACTTCAATTATATATTCTGAAGTTAATTATAATGACTATAAAGGTTTAATCAACGGTGAACAAATTCATGCAAAAGGAGGTAATTATGTTGCCAATGTAAACAACCAGTTTAAGTTTAAAAAAGGCTGGAGTGCAGAGTTATCGGGATTCTATCGTACCAGGGGAATTGAAGGACAAATTATCATTAAACCGATGGGACAATTAAATGCAGGTATTCAAAAGCAAATTTTAAAAAATAAAGGCACGCTTAAACTGAATGTGAGAGATATATTATATTCTATGCGTACAAAGGGCGAAATTAATTTCCAGCGTACCGAAGCATCTTTTTACCAGGAAAGGGATTCAAGGGTTGCAACGATCAGTTTTGGTTACCGTTTTGGTAACCCGATTAAAGGGGTGCAAAAAAGGAAAACCGGTGGAGCTGGTTCTGAGCAGGAGAGGGTAAAGGGAGGGAATTAATGTATCATTCACCCTCAGCTTATTTTTATAACTCTTTCTATTTCGGGTTACAAAAATCAAGCTATAATAATCAAATAAACACAGCCTTATATTGGGCTGTGTTTTTTATATTTGCATACATTTTTCATAAAATAATTTATTATGCCTTCATTCGATTTTGCCAGTAAAGTTGATTTGCAAACACTTGACAACGCCATAAACACAGTAAGCAAAGAAATCACCAACAGGTTTGATTTTAAAGGCGGGCACGTAGTGATTGACCTTAACAAAAAAGATTTTAAAGTAAACCTTGAAGCGGACAGTGAAATGAAGCTGAGCCAGATAATTGATGTGATGATTAGCAGGAGTATGAAACAGGGATTGGCCGCAGAAATCTACGATCTTTCTAAAGAGCCATTCCAGAGCGGTAAAGTGGTAAAACAGGAAGTGCCGGTGAGAAATGGTATTAAACAGGAAGATGCCAAAAAGATTGTGAAGCTGATTAAGGACAGTGGCCTGAAAGTTCAGGTAGCTATTATGGATGATATTATAAGGGTAACAGGTAAAAAAATAGATGACCTGCAGGATGTTATTCAGGCATCAAAGGCATGGAACATCGGGATAGCTTTACAGCAAACCAATATGAAAAGCTAACCTCCCTGATACATTAAATGTGATCCCTCAATAAAATACGAAAGCATAAAAAATAATCTGCTGCAAAAATACCTGCCATTATTATTCTCATTGTACGCTAATTTATAATGTGGGAAAAGACCCACAAAGGTATTTAGTACAAGAGTGCGACGCAACGATGCTGCCCATTGATTCTAAGTCCGGACAAAGACTGTATTGAAAAAATTCCAACACTTTTGGGAATCAATTTTAGATTGAAATATCAACTCCAACCTTCACACAATCTTCATTGAAATTTGTAAGCAGTTTTTTAATTGGGAAATAAAAAGGTTAGGTTGTAATCCTCTTTTTGCGGGGTAATAAGGAACTATCAGTTGATTTTTTTATGCTTTGTAGTTTTACAGGTGCTGCTTTTTTAAACTTATTTAAAATAATGAGCGGCTTAATATCCTGATTGCCATCTTTATTATTTAATTCAAAATAGTAGGTATTTGTTTGTTTGCTTCCGGAGAGCTGCTCTTCAATTTTAATATAATATTTCTGCTCTTTTATTTCTTTATCTGTTACAAAAGTTGCCAGCTCTAACGTAGTATTTGGAGATAATAATTCTTCGTTGATATAAGCATTCACATAATCAGTGGGTAGCTCTTTTATATCTTTTTTATTGCCAACAAGGTTTAGCTTTTTTAGCACTGGCATTGGTTTACCCGTCAATATTTTTGTGAGTGGCTTTTCATTATAAACAACATTTTCATTCATTAAAGATTGGTTGTTGTTTTTTACAAATTGCCCTTTTGCTTTTGTAATTGCTACAATTTTTTCAGCATTATTTTTTTGCATAAGCGGAAGTGCTGCGATAATTAATACCACAGCTAAAATGCAACTTGCAAATAATTTTGCTTTGTGCCAATAATTAAAATCAGTTTGTACCGAAGTGTTGAACAACCGCTTTATCCTGAGCAAAAGGTTTTTCTTATTGTCAGTTGCAGCCATAGCAAAGCTAAGTTTGCAGGTACGCTGTTCTTCCAACACCAGTAATGCACTTGCATAATCAAACTGGTTGTACCGGTAATTTAGTACCCAGTCATCGCAGCAGTTTTCTCTTTCTTTACGGGTGGCTTTACCTAATAAAGCCACAAATGGGTTGAAAAATAATAGCAGCTCAATACCAGCCTGAACCAGGTTAACCAGGTAATCATTTCTTTTTATATGCGCCAGTTCATGCAACAAAATTGCTTCTGCCTGGTTTACTGTAAGATGGTTTATAATGGCTGCAGGTAATAAAATAATAGGCTTTAAAAAACCAGTAACAGATGGAACATCAACATGCGCCGACATCCATACCTGTACTTTACTTTTAATGCCAAGGTGTATGGCTGTGTTAGTAGTAAACAGCCGAAAATTAACCGGGGCTTTGCCCAGGCCACTATTTTGAAGTAAGTTATTGCCTGCTAATTTTTTTATAAACTTAACAAGGTAAAAGAACAGTAGTAAAAAATAAACAAATGATAGTAGCGGTAGGTATTTATTGATTTGTTGTACCTGCCATGCTTTATTAAACATCAACTGCTGTGGTGACAATGAATTGGCAAGCAAACTGTAATTTTCAAAAATGGTAAATATGAACCAACATAAAGATGCAATTAAAAACGCAATTCCCAGGTGGTGCTTTACCTGGGAGGGTAATTTTTTATCCGCAGAAATTATGAATTTATATAGCAACCACAGCAAACCCGTTTGCCAAAAACTATTTGCAATTGACCATCCAACTGCTTGTAAAAAGTATGCATTTTCAAAAATAGGTGGTTGCATATATCCCGCTATTTGATTGTGTTCAGAAAATTTTTAATTTCCTCCAGCTCTGTTTTTGACGCTTTGTGGTTACCAAGCGCCTGCATTACAAGTTGTGCCGAAGAGCCCGAAAAAAGTGAATCAATCATTTTATTAAGAAACAATGCCTGGGTATTTTCTCTCGTTACGGCAGCTTCATAAATATGCGTTTTGCTGCTGCTATCCCTGGTTACAAGTCCTTTTTCAAACATAATCTGCATCAGTTTAAGGGTAGTGGTATAGCCGGCATCTTTAAGTTTTAAAAGTTCTTCATGCACCTCCCTCACCGTAGCTGCATTTTTCTGCCACAACACCTGTAGTATTTCCAGCTCGCTTTCGGTGGGTTTATTTTTTTTTGTAAGTATCATAATACGATATTTTTCGTAATGCAAAGTATGAATTTTTTCGTAAAAACTTTTGCCTTTTATAAAATTTTTAGAAGAATTAAGATTGCCAGTAATGAGGCTTTCTAAACCAGTTTTTTTTATTGAACGGGCTGTGAAGCAATGGGCATCATCGTTGTGTCACTCACTTGTACGTCATACCAATCTGGATCTTTATCTACATTATATAAAACTGAAATAGCTCCTGAATTTAATACTGCAGGCCCCCTTTGAGGGATTGACACGGCTACAAGTACATTATCTAAGCAGCAAAAAGCTACCACTTTTCACCAGCCTTTGTCCAATTTCGCATAAGGCTTCAAGTATATAAATATAAGCTGCCGCTGGCTGAAGCGTTCCTTTAAAATTTCCATTCCAGCCAAAGGATTTGGCATTGGGGGTAAAGTTTTGGGCCTGGTAAACTATTTGTCCCGCCCTGTTATAAATACTGAATTTAAGGATCGTTTTTATACCCCTCGTTAATGGATAATAAAAATCATTCAGGTTGTCGTTGTTTGGTGTAAATGCTTTAGGCATTAATAAATTTGCCGCATTGCATTCAATACCAATTATTATAATATCCGAAGCAACACAACCACTGTCCGACGTAACCTGTATAGTATAAGTTTCAGTATTGAGGGCTGTACCGTTTGGAGTTGCACAAGTGCTGCAATTTAACAGGGTACTGGGTGTCCATAAATACGAACTTACATTACTGCTGTAATTGGGGGATATAGTAAAGGTGGAATTGTACGGTACTATTCTATCAGGCCCTGCATCTACAGTAGGGTTTGTTTTTAAAAATACGGTAACATCCACAGTGCTGCTAAAGCACCCCAATGAGTCAGTAAGTGTGGCCGTGTACGTAGTAGTCTGTGTGGGGTTAACTATTGGATTATAAATATTTGGGTTTGACAGGTTTGTTACAGGTGACCATACGATTACTTTATCTTTTGGATTTACATCCAGCGTATCCTGTTCACCCATACAAATATATGTATTGGGTGAAGGCACTGTGGCTGTAAAGGGAGGTATCACCGTTATCAAAACACTATCCCGTACTGTGCAATTAAAAGCTGTGGTTGAGGTAACAATATATTGTGTGGTAACTGTGGGGTTGGCAATAACAGTATCGCAGGTGTTGCAGGATAAACCAGCAGAAGGTGACCATAAAATAGGATCACTGTGAAATGCAAAGAGTGAATCTGATTGCCCCAAACACAATGTGTCACCTTTTGGTATAAGTTGCAAAAAAGGAATTGGATTATAAGGAACAGGTTTCACCAGGCTATCAATACAACCGTTTTTATCAATGGCTGTTAATTTTATCTGGTAGGTCTGCACACTGCCAAAAAAAATTGGATCTGGCTGATAAATCGTATCATTATTAAGAGAGTTGCCATAATTCCAATACCAAAGCGTAACAGTATCAGCAGGGATAAAAGGCCCGGAGTTATTGGTTATAAACAAAGTATCTCCCAGGCAAACGCTTGGTGGAACTGTAAAATCAAGCAATGGCCCTCTTACTAAAATGGAATGATTTAATCTTACAGTATCCGGACAAAACAATGAAGGATTACCCTGGCTGATGATTACATAATTATTAAAATTACCCAGTGTACCTGCAGTTAACGTAACAGTTGGCGTGGTACCGGTGGTAATAATACTTCCCATAACATTCCAGGTGTAGTTGGCAGCAGGGTTAGTATAATTATTTGAAATAGTAAAGGTGGTACTTGCATTTCTACATATAGCAATGTCTGCATTGATGAGTGTAGGAGTAGCCGTATAAATTGGTGTGGTTAAGGTATCTGTACACCCCGTAACCGGGTCCCTCATAATCAGCGAGGTATTAAATTGGCCGGATGCAGGAAAAGTATGTACCGGGTCATCAATATTTGTTGAAGGACTGCCATCACCAAAACTCCAGGTTAAATTTGTACGGGGCCCCTGGCTGGTATTAATAAATGAATAGGTATTTTTACTGGCACAGGAATTAGAAAAAACGTACAGGGAAATAACTCCGGTTACAGTTATCTGAAAACTAATGGGTGTACCCGGGCAACCATTAAAAAGCGGTGTGACAGTGATATTTTGAACACCCAGGCTGCGGTATTTATGTTGAGTAATTGTATCAGTTACTGTAGTGGTGGTTCCATCTCCAAAATCCCAAAAATAGCTATTTGCATTGGTTGCTTTGGCAACAAAAATGGCGGTTTCCCATCCGCATATTGTAGTTTTTTGCGGATAAGCAATATGATTAGTAGGCGGTGTACCAAAAGCTAACGGGGAAAAATTAAATGTATTGGTACATCCTTCATTTGTGGTAATATTTAGTGTTGGTGAAAAAGATCCAACAGTATTGTAGTTGTGGCTCGTTGAATTTGTAGTGGTGGATTGAGGCGTACTGCCATCTCCAAAATCCCATAGATAACTGCTAACAGTTCCGTTAACCGGCAACAATACACTGGAAGTGAAATTTGAAACCACAGGTATGCAACCGGATGTAGGGCTTACACTGGCTGTTATTGGAAGTTTGGTTACATCAATTATTGCGGTATCCTGGCCAAAACAACCCGTAGCATCAGTAGCTTTTAAATTAACTGTATAAGTACCATAGTTGGCAAATGAATGGCTAATCGTATTTAACGGCGTAGGATTTATGCCCGTTCCATCACCAAAATCCCAATCATAATTGCTAATATTTCCATTACTGGAGGCTGTAAAATTAATTATCCCCGGCTGACAAATATAATTTCTATCAACACTGATTGCTGGAATAATTGTAGGGCTTATAACAACCGTTTTTGAAATTTCTATGGCACCCGTAGCATAGATGGCAATCAGTTTAACTGTATAAGAGCCACCGAAAATATAACTGGTAGAAGGATTTGCAGTAAAACTTTTAAGACCGTTGCCGAAACTCCATATAAACCCTGTTGGGTTACCGGTAACATTTTGGGTAAATTGAATAGTGGCAGGTGTGCAAAATAAACCATTTGTACTTTGAAAAGTAAAATCGACAGTTTGCGAGGTAGCAATAAATGAAAAGAATAACAGATAAAAAACAAGAAATTTTTTAGTCATCTGACTTTAGTTATGATTTTGATATCTTAAGCCTGGTATTATTAGGTGGAAATTATTAACCAAAAATTGAGCCAATGGGTTTTAAGCTCATGATTGCTTTCGTTTCCATTAAAGCTTAAATAAATGCTTTTCCGGTAAATGCAATTTGTAACCTAAAAATTTATAACCTATGGGTATCAATTGTTACAAGTTGATATATAAGCTGCTGCAAATAAAATATAGGATCAGGAGGTTACTTTTTCTTTTCTTAGTTGTGCGGTGGTTTTACTACTTCCATCATGGCTCCAGCCCGGGGATTTAATAAAATATTTTATGCCGGTTATTAAAGATCCCGATGAAAAGGCTTTTCTAAACAAATCTCCCCAGGTTTTAAAAGCTACAATGGCCGGGTTAAATGACTCAATATTTTTAGTAAGTCCATACCTCGGCCTTTCTTCTTCTGGTTGAAAACTACCAAATAGCCTGTCCCATATTACCAAAATCCCTGCATGGTTTTTATCCAGGTATTTTAAATCGCTCCCATGGTGTACCCGATGGTGAGATGGTGTATTAAAGATGTATTCTATCGGTTTGGGTAATTTATCAATCGTTTCCGTATGTATCCAAAACTGGTATATCAAACTTATTTGCTGCATAAATAATATCCAGATAGGATGAAAACCAAACAGCGGCATCCATGCCCAAAAAAGAAAAGCACCGGTGGCATTACCCGTCCAGGTTTGGCGCAACGCAGCCGCAAGGTTGTAGTGTTGGGAGGAGTGGTGTACCACATGGCTGGCCCAAAAATAATTTACATAATGGCTCACCCTGTGAAACCAGTAATAAGAAAAATCATCCGCAAAAAACAGCAGTACCCAGTACCACCATTTAAGGTGGTCTAAATTAAACAACCTGAATTTGTATAAAAAGGAAAACAATCCAAATATCAATGCCTTGGTAATAAACCCGGTTAGTACATTGCCAATGCCCAATCCTAGGCTTCCAAAAGTATCTTTGGTTTCGTATAATCTTTTATTTTCTTTATAGCTAAACCATGCTTCTATTGATAAAAGCAACACAAAAAAAGGGATAGCATAATATAATATTACAGGCGGCACTTTTCTAATGATTTAAAACACTAAAGTACAAAATTTAAAATGAGGCTGCCGGGCTAATTAAATCCTGCATTTTTTAATTTTTTTTCCGGGCATTGAAGCTTTGTGCATCATCGTTGTGTCACTCACTTGTACGATATACCCATGTGGAACTTTAATTGTGTTATAAAATAAAATCAGGCACTATTTATTTAGCTACTTTAATCGGGGCATTGCTTTTTGGTGACGATAAGAGGGTAGAAAAAAATCACATCAACTTGTTTCCATAGCAACGAAATGTACTATTCGGTAAATAATTTATTACGCAGGTAAAGCTCCTCATTGATATAAAAGTACAAGAGTGCGACGCAACAATGACGCCCACTGCTCAAAAGCCTGGACAAAAAATTTCCCCTCACTTATTTCTCCTACGAGTGAATAAGTGAGGGGAAACAAGCTTACAAAAAAGATGAAAGTTTCTAATTCATACGCACCAGTTCTACATCCGGTTTCGACTCGTCTGTAAGTTTTACCTTACCCCGGTCGTTGCGTATCACCCTGGAAAAGAGGGAAATTTCCTTATCAAATAAAAAGCGGAAAAAGAGTTTTGTCCATGATTTATGGTAAAATAAGGTGTTGTAAAAAGAGGGAGCTCCTGCTCTTATCTGGGGCAAACGGTTCCATGGTATGGAGGGAAAATCGTGGTGCTCATTGTGATAGCCAACATTAAAAGCTACATTATTAAGTGGGCCATAATAGCTGTACGTTTCCTGCTCACCATGTGTTAGATAATGCTCCTGTATCCAGCGGGCGCCAAGCGGATGCAAGCCTACCGAAAAGAAAAAACTCATGAGTAAAAATGCGATGGCTTTTGGCCCGAGCCATAAAGAAACCAGCACTATAAAAGCTATCTGTACCGCCCAGTTGAGGCCTACCCAAAAATCAAAGGGTTTTATTTCTTTTAAACGGCCAATTCTGAACACCTGGAAAACCGGAAAAAATAATAACCATACAATTTTTCCGATAAAATAATTGTTAATGAGTTTTGCTTCCCACTTGTTGGGTAAATCGGCATCCAGTTCATGTATACCCTGGAAAGAATGGTGCTTAATATGATATCGCTCAAAAGAAACTGAGCTGGGAAATAACTGGGGAATATTTGCAAAAATGCCTGCCAGCCGGTTGGCTTCGGGTTTTTTAAATAAAAGGCGATGGGCACATTCGTGTATCATTACAAACAAAGCATGGTCGGCAAAAGCGCCAAGCAGGTACGCTGCACCAAACACAATCCACCACGATTGATCTGCAACCAGCCATGCTAATATAACCTGGAACGCCACGAGGCCAATAATTGCGAATATGGTTAATGGGTTTTTACCAATGAGTTTCCTGATGTGAGGATGGCTTTTTAATATTTCTTTGGTCCTGATCCTATGTGGTTCAGAGGCATTGGAAAAAACAAAAGAATTTTTTTTATTCATAACACGAAATATATAGATTATTTAAACAAGACAACCGGATTGATTGAGCATTTTATCTAAATTTTTGCAACAGCATTATACAGCATATTACAATATTGCCACATAATTGTTGAGCGGTGAAGGTACAAATAAAAAGGCCACCTTAAAAAATGGTGGCCCCCGGCTGCTTAGGCCGGCAGATTATTTTGTGAACATACTATTACCCGGTTGTTACCGAAGCTGTCCATGACTGATCTGTAGATTGCATGAATACCTCCTTTTTATTTGATGAACCGTAAAGTTAATAATATCCATTACACAAAACACTTGTGTTTAAAAATTGAAAATAATGTTTAACATTTTGCGAAACAACGCTCATAAAGCTTTTATAAATATCATGATACCAAATTATATTTCCAGCCGCTCCAGCACCAGTAATGTTTCCATCAACTTGTTCCAGGCAAGCTGCCATTCATCCTTTGCAGCATGTACTTTCGAGTCGTTTTCATCAGCGCCTGTGCCTTTTTCTTTCATATAGGTTTCCAGTTTTTCCAGCGCTTCTTTGTTGAGTTCTTCTAATTTTATTTTATGGTCCATAATGGTATTTTTTATTTGGTTTAAGATACGAAGAAAACCAGTGTGGGCAAATCATAATAAAATGATATTCGATTTACTTGAAAAGGGTGCATTTAAAAATGTCGCTGGCTGTTAGGACACCAGCCAGCGACAACCAGCCGTGGTTGGTGCACCGGCAACTACCTTTATTGAAGTAACGATAATTTTAAATGCACCCCATAATAACAGTGAACAGGAATTAAACAAGATAGTAATAGATTTGCAAAAATCTATTCAATGAAAAAAATTATTTGCCTCATTTTAATTGTGTTATCATCTACAGCTATTTATGCCCAAAAGATGATAGAGGTAGCGGATGCCGCCAACCATGCAGGTGATTCAGTAACAATATGTACAAAAATATTTGGCGCCAGATATTTTGAAAATTCAAAAGGCGCACCTACTTTATTAAATGCCGGGGCCAAGTATCCTGATGCTCCGTTAACCGTAGTTATTTATGGCGAAAGCAGGACAGCTTTTACTAACAAGCCCGAAGAATTTTACACTGATAAAAATGTTTGTGTAACCGGACGAATAACCATGTTTAAAGGAAAGCCACAAATTGTGATTACTAAAGAATTGGATATTGTTATTAAGCCCTGATAAGAATTGAGGCTGATCTTATCTATTTAAATTATCCACTAATCCAACTCGGTGAAGGAAATATTATGTTGAAGCAGAAATGCTTTTATTTTATCAACGTGTACACAAATGCCCACATGTAAAAAGGGGTAGTTAGAAACTTTTGTCTTTTTCCCATTATTCATAATTTCCTTATCCTGCACATCGAAGCCCAAATGCAAATGGCTGGTAGCAAATTGCATCCCGTAAATTTTACCATCCTTATCAAACAGTGGCCCACCGCTTTGTCCCCTAAGGCCGGGAGTGCTCATTTCTATTCCACTTACTCCTTCTACAGCATCGGCAGTAAATCTTGTAATAATACCATCTATCGGAAATGTGGGTGAATTGGGATTGCCCGTATTTGTCCACTCAATATCATCAGTTGCAGGGTTATGCATAAAATTAGAAAATTCAGGAAAAGGGAAACCAATCCTGCATAAATATTGCCCTTGTTTTATCGTGCTGCTGTCCTTTACAAAGGTTGCATGGGAGTTATATAAAATTTTATTGAACCCTTTAAATTCAATAATCGCAAGATCAAGTGTTGGATGCACATGGGTGGTTATTTGTTCCAGTTTATCAAAGCAGTTTAAAAAATTATTCTTTAATTGTACGGTGGTTTCTTTTGCATATTTGTATTTTATTTCAAGACCGCTTAAGTTTTTATGGTACTTGCCATCCTTTGGTAATTTATCCCTTTCGCTCTTAAATTTTAGCCAGTTTGCATTAATGGTTTCTGCACCGGGTATCATGCTGGCAACATGCTTGCAGGTAATTGCCACCCCATGGTTATTCACAAAAAAAATAGTAGCACTTCCGGGTATTACCATGCCTCCATAAGTTCGGCTGATACTATGTATGGGCCGGGTAAAATTTGATATTTTTTCTATTGCTGATACAAACATGCCGGAAATTTACAGCTTTATAAATTCACTAAAATATTTAATTATAGGTTGCAGAAAATCTTAGATAATTAAAGTAGTGTTGAGCTAAAAACAAAATTCTATTACAGTTAGTTTGAACATAAATTTGCATTCAAATTAAAATTTTAAAATGACAGCATTACACGGCAAAACAATTGTTATAACAGGTGCATCAAAAGGCATTGGCAGGGCAATCGCCATTTCATTATCAGCCATGAAGGTTAATCTTGGCTTAATGGCCAGGGGGGAGGCAGATTTAAAACAAGTGCAGGAACTATGCATAGCAAATGGAAGCAATTGTGAAATTTATATCGGCAATGTGGGTGATGAACAGTACGCCAACAATGCAATAGCGGCGGTGATAGAAAAATTTGAAAAGATTGATGTTTTAATCAACAATGCCGGCTTTGGCATATTTAAAAATGCAGAAGAAACCACTGCCGCAGAATGGGATGATGTTTTTGCTACCAATGCCCGTGGTACTTTTTTAGTGAGTAAAGCGGCAATTCCTTTCATGAAAAAAAACATGCAGGGGCATATCATTAATGTGGCAAGTGATGTAGCCAAAAGAACTTTTGCAGGTGGTGCTTTGTACTGCGCCAGCAAGTATGCACAGGATGCTTTTAGCATGGCCATTCGCAAAGAGTTGCGGCCATTTAATATAAAAGTAAGTGTGGTATATAGCGGCCTGGTAGATTCTTATTTTCACACCGAACCGCAGGGTAGCACCAGCCACGATGACTGGTTAAAAAACGAAGATATGGCCAATGCGATTATTTACATTGCAGCACAACCTCCCCATGTAGTGATCGATGAATTAATGATACATCCGTTATCGCAGGATTATTGATGGATCTTTAATTTTTAATCGGTTCGGTTTTTAAATTCTATTGGTTAACCAGCATTGGTATTTCAATTAAGCATCGTTGTGTCACTCCCTTGTACCGCATACCTATTGGGAGCTTTACCTGCATTGTATGTGGTTGAATGTTTGATCTCCTTTTATTAATCAATAATTACTTGGCACTCACCCTCCAAATAGTATTACTAACATCATCGGATACCAGCATCGATCCATCAGCCAGCAACGCAAGGCCTACAGGTCTTCCACGTACTTCGCTGTCATTAGAACCGTCTACTAAAAAGCCTGTAAAAAAATCCTCCATTTTACCTGCAGGCCTGCCATCGGCAAAAGGTACAAATACCACTTTATAGCCAGATAATTCTTTACGGTTCCATGAGCCATGCTGAGTAATAAAAGCACCATTGCGGTATTTGGCAGGGAAAGCTTTTTTATCATAAAATACCAACCCCAGCGAGGCCGTATGTGAGCCAAGTTGTACATCAGGTACAATGGTTTTGCTTACCAGGTCAGGCCGTGGATTATCTTTCATCCGTGGGTCGGGGTGTTGACCAAAGTAGGCAAAAGGCCATCCATAAAATCCGCCTTCTTTAACGCCTGTTAAATAGTCCGGTACCAGTTCATCACCCAACTCATCTCTTTCATTAACGGCCGTCCATAAAACTGAAGTGCCGGGTGCCCAATCCATTCCTACAGGGTTTCTTAGGCCACTGGCATAAATGCGTTCTCCGCTACCATCCGGATTTATCTCCAGGATATTTGCACGCCTTATTTCTATGTTTAACCCTTTTTCTGCAACATTTGATGCGGAGCCAACAGCTATATAAATTTTGTCGCCTTTTTTATTGGCAATAATATTTTTTGTCCAATGCCGGTTAGGCTTGTCCGCAGGCAGCGATACAATCATTTTTCCATTTCCGGTTAATTTGGTATCTCCAGTTTTATAATCGAATTGCAATAAGCCGTTGGTGTTGGCAACATAAAAATGATTGTTCAGTATCAGCATACCAAAAGGCTGGTTCAGGTTTTCAGCAAAAACAAAACGGCTCTCTGCCACGCCATCTTTATTGGCATCCCTGAACAGGGTGATGCGGTTGGCACTTGTGCCATAATTATGGGTTTTTATTTTTCGGGAAATTTTTGCCCCAAGTTTTAATATTCCTTTTAATACTGTATTAGATTCAGCTACAAAAATATCCCCGTTATCAGCTACATAAATCCACCGGGGATGATTGAGGCTATCGGCAAATTTTGAGACGGTAAAGCCAACAGGTGCAACGGGTGTTTTTCCATCTTTCCAGCCAATTACCTTGCTAAAGTTTTTATTAGATTTAGTTTGAAATGGCGGCGGTAAAGTATCTTTTGAGTTGGTAGTTGCTCCGGTTTGTGCAGGCGGAATTGAATGTATAAATGATGATAATGAAAACATCACTGCAAGTAAACTTAACGGGTAAGCAATATTTTTTTTCATTACTTTTTTTATTTATTACAGTAAAGATGCTAAAATGATGCCGCGGTGTTACAAAAAATTAAACAGTATTTTATTAAAGAGGGCGGTATTTTGAATGTGAGGAATATGGCCGGTATTTTCCAGTGCTACCAATTTTGAATTTTTTATCAGGCGGTTAGCATTTTTGCCAAGCTGGGGGTATTGCCCGTATAGTTTTTTCTTTTCATCGGTGAGTAAATCTTTACCAACTATTGTTCTGTCGGCCTGGCCAATAATGAGTAAGGTAGGTGTATTAATTTTCGCCAGTTCGTACACTACCGGTTGTTCATAAATCATTTGGTAAGTAACTGCATTAACCCGGGCTATTTGTTGAAATGCTGTATCCGTCAAAGCTTCAGCCTGTGCCTGTACATACTGTTCATATTCGGGTTTCCATTGTGGATAATAGCTTTGCTGATATTTTTTGTAAGATGCGTATGTAGCAGACTTTTCTTTTTCAACTATTTTTTCAAGTGGCTGATAGGGAACAAAGGTTTTATAATCCTCCAGCCCGATTGGGTTTTCGAGCACCAGTTTTTCAACCATGCCGGGATACATTAATGTGAACCTTACTGCCAGCATGCCACCCATTGAGTGGCCAAGCACAATTATTTTTTGCAGTCCCAATGAATCGAGCAACAATTTATTGTTGTATGCAAGCCCATGAAAACTATAATGCAGATCGGGTTTATCTGACCGGCCCCAGCCAAGCTGATCGGGTACAATTACCCGAAAACCTTTTTCACTTAAAGCTGCTATAATTTCTTTCCAGTAATATCCATTGAAATTTTTTCCATGAAACAGCATCACTGTTTTGCCGTTGGCTTTTGCAGGTGCAATATCCATAAAAGCCATCTTCACTTTTTTATTTTCTACAGTTAAAGAAAAATAATGCAAAGGGTAGGGGTATGTTACCTGTGTTTTTCCATCATTAGCGGAACTTAAAATTATCATTAATGCCAACAAGTTTTTCATCACAATTGTTTACTTGTTTAAAACAACAATCATGCAAAAATGAAAAGGCTAATTTATAACGTAATTAAAGTTCCCCAATGGTATATAGTACAAGAGGGCGATGCAACGATGTTGCTCATTGCTTCAATGCCAGGACAAAAGATCTTTGTTTTTTAAATTAAAAAACCCCGAAATATTCCGGGGTTGTGTTGCTATTTTATTTGTTTGCTATTTGCTTACAAGGAACTTGCTGAATACCCATCCTTCCAAATCATTCATATCATGTACTTTGTCGAGTACTTCTACAAAGCTCCAGTTGCCGTCTCTTTTTAGGATACTTACTTCTGTATTTTTTGGAAGTTCTTTTGTAATAGGTGGAAACTGTGTGCCGGCACCTGAGCGGATATTTACCAATGTAGTAGTTACAAAATTTTCTGCAGCGTTTTCTTTCCGGCCCATCACTTTAGAGCGGAAGCTGCCCATTGGAAATGCAGGCCCGGGGTCACTTTTACGATGTGGCGCAATATCTTCATGGCCCAGCACATCTTTAAGGTTATATGTTTTGGCAAGCAGTGAAGCCACATCCATTGCAGCCTGCAGTTGTACTTCAGGGTACGTTTGCCAGCCGCCGGCAGCAGTTTCATTTTTATGTGTGGCAATTATTACATCACTGTCCTGTACTACTTTTTTATCTACCGGGCATATCCAGTGATGGCCCGATTTTATCACCCTTCCGCCATTTACAAGTTCAATCCCAATCGAAAATTTGTTGAGGCCAATCAGCCCGTTCCATGCGCTTACGCCGGCATGCCA
This sequence comes from Ferruginibacter sp., assembly GCA_031392305.1. Classification (GTDB taxonomy): domain Bacteria; phylum Bacteroidota; class Bacteroidia; order Chitinophagales; family Chitinophagaceae; genus Ferruginibacter. Next base: position 23,796 of record JANMVB010000082.1, on the reverse strand, counting down.
GGTTACGATGTTAAATGGGGCTAACTGGATAATACTGCCATCCCGGTCGATGATGAGATGAGCAGATGCTTTTGCATCTTTATTCAGCAGCCAATTAACGGAACCTCTTGCTTCTGTGGCAGCAGTGTAATGCATAATGAGGTACTGCGGCGTGTAAGTGCCGCCCCGGTTTGGGGTTAATTTAAATTCCACTTGTTTGTTGTTGTTATCAAACAATAGATCGTTGGTAATTTTCATGTTGTTTATTTTTTATTTTTTATTTGGTTACTGAATAAAATTTAAACAGGCAGCACTTAAATTCTTTAGCACAAAGTAATATGCTGGTTATGCAATTTGCAAGAGGTAAAACACCTTTTTTTAAAGGGAAAAAGCACCCCGGTTTGTGGTAATGCTATCCATCAGTAATGAGTAAGCGCCTGGAAATTCGCAGGTTGGAAATTTGTAATAAACTTAATGTTTAATATTAAGATTTGCAAGCACTGATTTAATTGGTGTTTTAATGGTGTTTATTTCAAACATATGTTTTAGAATTAGGCATTTAGTTTGCCCAGCAAAAATCTTTTTATTCGAGGCCATAGCAGTATTCGTTTGCGACGTAAATACCTAAATTTATTTGTTATCCTCATATTAAAAGGTGCGTTGGGAGCTATTTATATTTCCTCCACTTATTTATTCACGATATATTTCAATTTGGGCAATGCTTTCCTCATTTCCTGCTTTATTCATTTTGGCTGTTGCTGCTTATCCATGCAGTTGTACCCGTTCTTTAAAAGCGGCATTGTATTAGCACCATTTTTTTAAAAATATATAATTATGGATAAGATTGAAAAAATGCACATGATGGATAAAATGCTCCGTGAGCTGGATGACATTACTAATAGTCAAACTTCGTTGTTGAAAAAGGTAGCACAACTTGAAGCAGATAATATTAATCTTGGAAATACCCTGCTGGATAAAAAACTGCCAGACATTCATGAAAAAATTGACCAGGGATTAATTGAAGTAACAGAAGTAAATAAAGAATTTGCAGCGGTAAGGGAAAAATTTGTTACCGATAATAAATTGAATGAAGTTTTGCCGGAAGCAGTTAATAATTAATACTCGTTCAAACGAAAAATTTGAGCATTGATTTTGATAAAAACCCTCCATGCAAATTGGAGGTTTTTTAATTTTATAAAAAACCGGGAATGGATACTGCGTTTTTTATTTCGCAGAAGCTATTCGTAAAAAGATATTAAATTCGTGTGTCAACAATACTTTCATTTATTAAAATTCATTGATGAAAACATCTCTTTCTTTTTTCGCTATCATACTTTGCCTTACTGCATTTTTTTCATTTAAATCTGGTGATTATAACAACGGATGGATTTCCTTGTTTGATGGCAAGTCGCTTAATAACTGGAAGGTTGGCGATAATGAAAAGTCTTTTAGGATTGAAAACGGTGCAATCGTGGCCAACGGGGAGGTTGCACATTTGTTTTATATGGGTGAAGTAAACAACCACATCTTTAAAAACTTTGAGTTTAAAACAGATGTAATGACTACACCCGGCTCTAACTCCGGCATTTATGTTCATACTGGCTATCAGGAAAAAGGATGGCCATCAAAAGGATATGAAGTGCAGGTAAACAATTCTCAATCTGACTGGCGCAGAACAGGCAGTCTTTATGGGATATCGGATGTGAAAGAAGTTTTTGTAAAAGACAATGAATGGTTTACGGAACATATTATAGTTCGTGGAAAAAACATCACCATCAAAATAAATGATAAAACAGTGGTAGATTATACCGAGCCGGATAATGTGCAGCGCAATGTTGGTGATTCGCTTCGTAAATTTTCAAGTGGCACGTTTGCCTTGCAGGGCCATGACCCCAATAGCAAAGTGTATTTCAAAAATATACTTGTAAAAATTTTACCTGATTAACAACTCGTATTTAAAGAATTGAACTCTTATTAGTAGTTATCAATAATACGCTGCAAACTAACATGGCCGGTGATTTCACCGGCCATGATTTTTTAATAGGGCTTCAATTTGAATGCTACCTAACGAAAAAAAATAAGTTATTTGTTAGCCCAATAATCTACCACAACTACCTTTTCTAAAAAAGGTTTTAAAATTTCTACAAAGGCTTTGTGCGCCGGATGTACTATATAATCATCCCTGTCTTTTTCACCGGTAAAGCTTACAAAAAAACAGTGGGTTAACCCTTCGTTTATTTTTTCGGGGCTGTTGTTGATGCCCCATTCAAAATCTTTTATCAAACTAATTTTTGATGGCAACAGCGCAAAAGCATTTTCCACTGATTTTGTGTTTTCCGTAGTAGCGGCATCTTTAAATTTAAACAGTACAACATGCCGCAGCATTTTTTTGGAAGTGGTTTGTGCAGATACTGTGAAGGCACTTATAAAGGCGAGCAGAAAAAGCATAATTATTTTTTTCATATATTTTTTTTTGATAAAAATACTGTATTCGATTGAAAGGCAATCAGTATGTTAAATGGTTTATTTCCTGGCAAGCAGTTACGCATCCAATGTAAATTGTTGATCTATTATTATGCTGAATTTTTTCTACATGCATTTTATTTAACTAACACTTAGTTGGGGGTATAAGATTTGTACCTATCCAGTAAGTGTAAAAAGCACTACCTCCAAATGCAAAAATTTTAATTTTACTTCATTCAATTTAAAAATTTTAAACATGAAAGCACTTGTTTATTATGGTCCTTACGATGTAAGGGTCGCTGAAATGCCGGATGCCAAAATAGAGCAACCGACCGATGTACTCGTAAAAATAACTACCACCAATATATGCGGATCAGACCTGCACATGTATGAAGGTAGAACTGACATGGAAACAGGCAAGATACTTGGCCACGAAAACATGGGCAAAGTTGTAGAAGTTGGCAAAAGCGTAGTTAATATTAAAGTGGGCGATATGGTATGCCTGCCTTTTAATATTGGATGTGGCCGTTGCAAAAATTGCGAAAGCGGCTTAACCGGGTATTGCCTCACCATGAACCCCGGAGTGGCTGGAGCCGCTTATGGTTTTGCCGGGATGGGGCCTTACAGCGGTGGGCAGGCTGAATACCTGCGTGTGCCTTGTGGCGATTTTAATTGCCTGAAATTACCTGAAGATGCAATGGAAAAAGAAAATGATTATGTTATGCTATCTGATATTTTTCCAACTGGTTATCATGCAACCGAACTGGCAAAAGTACAACCCGGGGATTCAGTAGTTATTTATGGAGCAGGACCGGTAGGCCTTATGGCAGCTCATTCTGCAGCCATTAAAGGTGCCTCAAAAATAATGGTGGTAGATAACCAAAAAGACAGGTTGAAACTAGCTGAAGAAATGGGGGCAATTGCTATTGATTACTCAAAAGGCTCAGCCGTAGAACAGGTATTGGAGCTTACAGATGGTGCAGGTGCTGATAAAGGTTGTGAATGTGTTGGTTACCAGTGTTGCGATAAGCATGGGGTAGAACATGCCAATGTTACCATGAACGAATTAGTGCAGGCAGTTAAGGCAACAGGGTGCATAGGTGTAGTAGGGGTGTTTGTGCCAAAAGATCCTAAATCAAAAGAGCCTCTTCAAAAAATTGGGCATATGGATTTCGACTTTGGTAATTTCTGGATGAAAGGCCAAACTATTGCAACAGGCCAGGCTAATGTAAAATCTTATAATCGGCAGCTTTGCACACTAATATCTTCAGGAAAAGCTAAACCTTCATTAATTATCTCACACGAGCTTTCATTAGATGAGGCGCCTGAAGCTTATAAACATTTTGACGACCGTGACAAAGGCTGGACAAAAGTTATATTAAAGCCAGGAATGACTTCTAAACCTCAAAAAAAATCTGTAAAGAAAGAAGCAGAAAAAGTTTAATTTATTTTTTAAAATTTAAACGAGATAAGGGTGTACGCTTAAACTCATTAGGCGTACATCATTTTTTTACTTGTGTCAGGATATTTACATTCGTAAACTCTACATGTATTTTTTAAGAAAATTCAAGTAGAAGTATGTGCATCATTACAAATTTGCATGTAGATATAAAATTGGTATCATTTAATATCTGGTATAAAACTTGCAAGCAACAGCATTTAAAGCATACCCATAAAAATGAAACGCACCCTTTTATTATTTACACTCACCTCACTCTTATTTTTTATAACGCTTACTTCATTTTCGCCTTTTAGCAACAGTGCAATTGTACAGGATGTATTAACCCACACCAATCAGTTCAGGCAATCAAAAGGTTTACCAGCATTAAAAATGCAGCAAGATTTAAATGCCATTGCTCAAAAACATAGTGAAGATATGGCGGGTGGAAGGGTAGGGTTTGGACATGTAGGTTTTGAAAAAAGAAACTTGATGGCTGGGAAAAAAATCAGGCCCATGCACAGCTTTGCTGAAAATGTAGCTTATGGCGCTACTACGGGTAAGCAGGCAGTTACCATCTGGAAAAATTCTTCCGGCCACCGGCGCAACATGCTGGGGCGTTTTAAATATATAGGCATTGGTGTGGCAAAAGATAAACGTGGCCGCATTTTTTATACCCAGGTATTTGCCGGATAATTTTTCTCTTTACAACCTTTAATAAAATAATACGCCCACTCACTAATTTAAAAATTGCACCTATACTTTTTTCTGATTAGGTTTAACACTTCTAATTTTTGCAGGGTAAATATTAATTCATATAGTTAATTATTTTTGCAAAATAAAACTTGTAAATACAATTCTTTGTCAATAAATATTTCCGGTATTTGCATGCAGGTTTTTCCATTTGTAATATTTTAAAACTGTTATCTGTTCGCTATGAATTTCAAGTTTATTTACCTAACAGTTTGTATAATATTCTATTCAGCAAATTGCTTTTCCCAAAATAACTGGGTGTTAAAACTCGATAAAGAAGGCATAAAAGTTTATACAAAAAACCTCGAGAATTCACCTTTTAAAGCAGTAAAAACTGTCTGCATCATTGATGCCTCACTAAGCCGCCTAACCGCAGTTTTACTAGATATCAACCGCAGCACCGATTGGGTGTATGCCACTAAAAAATGCAACCTGTTAAAACAAACAACACCCGCCGAATTAATTTATTATTCAGAAGTTGAAGTACCCTGGCCCGTTAGTAACCGTGATTTTATCATAAAGCTAAAAGTTTCGCAGGATGAAAAAACAAAGGCCGTAACCATCGTGGGAGAAAACCAGCCAGCCTATCTGCCCGAGATTAATAACATCGTCCGCATTGTACAATGTGCATCAAAATGGGTGATCATCCCATTGGGTAAGGGCCAGGTAAAAGTAGAGTATGTTTTACAGGTAGATCCCGGCGGCAGCATCCCATCCTGGCTTATAAATATGTTTGCCACCAAAGGGCCTTATGAGTCGTTCAAAGATCTTAGAAAGCAGGTAAATAAAAGTTTTTACAATCAACCTAGCCTGGCATTTGTAAAAGATTAACTCCTCCGCCAAAGTATTTTTATATAAATGGTAATGCAGAAAAAAAGATTTTTTTGTCCGGGCTAATTAGCTTTGTGGGGCACTGTTGCGTCGCCCTCTTGTACGTTATACCAATGAGGAACTTTTACCGGCACAATATGGAAGCACAAAAAATAATCCTGCTAATTCAAACAGTTAAAAGAATAAGTTTGTTACATCAATTCACTCAATAAAATTATAACTACCATGAATGATCTCACCAATAAAGTAGCCTACATTACCGGCGGTAGCAAAGGCATTGGATATGGCATTGCCAAAACATTGCTTGATTTGGGAATGAAAGTAACCATCACCAGCAGAACAATGGCCGCAGCGCAGGAAGCAGCAGCATCGTTAACAAATGATGCTTCAAAGATTTTAGCACTCCGCTCCGAAGTAAGTTCACTTGCATCAGAAACGGCAGCAATAGAAGCAACGGTAGCACGTTTTGGCCAACTCGATGTATTGGTGGCAAATGCAGGCGTTGGCCATTTTGGCAACATCGAAACCATTACCGAGCAGCAATGGAAAGAAACAATTGATACCAACCTTACCGGAGTTTTCAATAGTGTAAAAGCAAGCATAGATGCGTTGAAACTATCCAAAGGTTATATCATTACCATCGCAAGTTTGGCAGGTACTAACTTTTTTGAAACCGCCTCGGCATACAATGCCAGCAAATTTGGCCTTGTTGGTTTTACCCAGGCCGTAATGCTCGATTTGCGCAAATTTGGTATAAAGGTTTCTACCATTATGCCGGGCTCTGTAGCTACTCATTTTGCCAACCATACACCCAGCGATGCAGATGCCTGGAAGATACAACCCGAAGACATCGGTGAGCTGGTGGCAGATTTATTAAAGATGAACCCACGCACTTTGCCTAGTAAAATAGAAGTGAGGCCATCTATGCCGGGTAAGTAAAAGTTAATTGGTTTTTTTGAAATTTCTTAAGGGTTGTGTTTTAAATCCATCAGCGGGCAATGTCATTAAGTTAAGAGATTTTGCCCAGAGGGGCATCGTGTTTATAGAAATATTCATTTTAAAGAAATAGGCTTCTACGGAGCCACGTGAATTACGCGGCTCCTACGGAGCCAAATAAAGCTGGGATAATTATAAACTATAAACACGAAGCTCTTACAGAGCATAATTTAATGACATTACCCGGCGGGCAAGATTACATTGATTACAATTTCCATTTTGCATCTGCGACAAGGCTTTCCTGTACCCGAAATTTTGTGATTTTGCTGATTAAAGAAAGTGGCAGTGACTTATCTAACGGAAATTGAATGGAACCTTTGGCAGTTTGATAGTTGGTAAGGTAAGAAGCAAAAGCCTCTACTGCAGAGGGTGTAGGATAAAAACCAATATGATTTTTAAACACTGCAAATGTTACCAATATCCGTTTGTATGAAAATGCCGGCATGCCCCATTTAAGATTTTCTGTTGCACCGGGTGCCGCCGCACGGATGCATGCATGCAGTTGTTTTAGTTTTTCCTGCACGGTGGCAGGTGCAGCTTCTATGTATGCTTCAATGGTGGCTGGCTTCGCTTTTTTTGAAATCATTGTTTGCTTTTTACAGGATTAGCAAAATTAAATTACATTACATTACATCAACTTGTTACTAAGATATAAACCATACTATTTACTCTTATTCTTTGCTTTGCTACTTTTCATTGTTGCATTATGCAGCTTGCTTCTTGACTTTGAATTTGCTTTTCATGATAGTTACCACGCTTTTCCAGTAACCTATTTGTTTTGGATAACAATTATTACGCTTTTGTCATGTTTACTAATATATTTTATAACATTTCGTTTTCTACTTTCAAAAGTCCTAATATGGACTCATGTAGTTTTGACTATATCATGCTTTATCTTCATTTTCTCTTATCCTTATTTATCATCTGGTTTCGGAGAAGGACTTGCAGGTATGCCAAGGCGCTATTATGACTATAGTGAATTAAGTTTTTTTGACTTATTCGGTTACTTTGCCTATCCTGTCAAAATTGCTTTTGTCGTGTTGACTTTATTACAATTAATATTTTTGATAAACCTTTTTCTTGGATTGTATAAAAGGTTCACGTCAGGACTTAACATCCGCTAGTAAGAGCATAAAACCAATAAATTATTGGCCACTATGAAACCATTATTTTGTGTTTTTTTATAACGCAGGTAAAGTTCCAAATAGGTATAAAGTACAAGAGGGCGATGCAACGATGTTGACCATAGATTCTTAGCCCGGACAAAAAATAAAAAATCTATACGGTTTTGATTTCTATTTTTTGTCGGCTTCTATCATCCAGTACTTTCCAAATTTATCGGTGAATGTTCCAATAAAGCCAAAGAACATTTCGTGTAGTGGCTGATTTATTTTACCGCCTGCTGATAATTTTTCCCAAAGAATTTTTGCTTCTTCTACAGTGGTGCAGATGAGGCAAAGGTGGTTGGCGTTTGTTTCTACCATAGTTACCGGTTGCATATCGGAAGCCAGTATTTCCAGCTCATTGGTTTTTAATGAAGCATGCAATATTTGATCTTTATAACCGGGTGGCATTTCGTTTGCAACCGGTGATTCTCCTACTGGCATTAGCGACAATTCGCCACCGAGACAGTCTTTGTAAAAGTTCATTGCATCGCGGCAAGTGCCGTTAAAAGTTAAATATGGTTTTAGTGTTGGCATGATAAAATAATTTAAAGAGTGTAAAAAATGATGCCCAAAAATATTGAAAGGCATTAACTTTTATGCACTTAGTCTGAGACATATTGAGGTGGTGTTTGCGACATTTTTATTTAGCCAAATATGCACCGGGTAAAATAAAGATGGCTATTGAAATTTCAACAGCCATGTTAAAAAAAGATGTGGGCATTTTAATTTTTACGGTTGGTTTTTTACAATATGTTTAAGGAGCCTAATATCACCAAGCTTTTTCCTGCGGCCACTGTAAGGGAAGAACCGGTAAGAAGGCGTTGTGTAATATCAAGTATGCAATTTCCATTGATGGTTATGCTATACCCGGCGGGAAGGTTTGCAGGTGGCAATACACCGCCGCTCCAGTTTGCAGGATTGCTCCAGTTGCCATTGCCGGTAAATGAAAATGCTTTTACAGCAGTACCCGACTTTAGTTTGCACAATTCATAAGCCAGTGAAATAATGTAGCAGTAACCTGAAAAATATAGTTCCGCATTATACTCGGTAAAAGTTAAATCGGGGCCCAGGCTATAAATGGTGTTAATGGTATTTTGCACTACCAATGGTTTTGTACCGGTTGCAGTACCGTCGCTTTCCCATACGATGTTATCATAGGAATCGTTGGTAATATACATTTTACCATTCCACACTGCTGAAAATTTTGAATAAGGCGCAATGGCTTTTACAAAGGTGGTTCCTATGTCGGTACCATCGCTCTTCCAAAGTTCTTGTGTAAGTGAGCAAATCATGTATAGCAAACCATTGTACACAATCATTTTATAGGGCTGGCTCCCATTAACCCCGGGGTAAATATCTTTTACCATTTTGGTGCCGGTGCCAGTGCCATCCGTTACCCACAATTCGGGGCCATTGATATCATCTTTACCTACGAAATAAATTTTACTGTTATACACAATAAGGTTTGGCGGGGCGCCACTACCATAAACACCTCCACCATCCGGTGCTAAATTTTTTACAATATTGGTACCAGGCCCGGTACCATCCGTTGACCATAATTCGCTGCCGTAAGTAAAATCAAATGAAGTGAAATAAAGCCTATTGTTTAATACAACGGTGTTGCAGCCGGTAGTGCCAGGCACAATGTCTTTTTTTACCAGCACTGCCCCACTGCCATTGCTTTTCCACAAGCCGGAGCCGGATCCGGTCCCATCATCGCCCCTGAAATAAATATCATTGTTAAGTATGGCGAAAGCATTTAAGCCGTTGAAAATATCGATAGCAGAGTTTTTGATGATTACAGTACCGGCTACTGTTCCATCAGATACATACAACCTTCTTGGCCCGTCAACTGCATCGGCCATAAAAAATAATTTATTGTTGGCAACAGTAAAAAAATGAGGGTACGAGCCTGTGCTGCCCAGATATAGATCTTTAAATAAAACAGTGCCTGCAACGGTGCCGTCGCTTACCCAAAGTTCAAGCCCGGTACTGCCATTATCATAACTAAAATACACTTTGTCCTTAAAAGATACGAGGTTTGAAATACTGCCAATAACACCGGTTGCAGGGCCCAGGAAAAGTGTAGTGGCATCGGTGCCTTCGGTTACCCAAAGTTTTGTATAGTTAACATTGTCTGTTGCTATAAAAAAAAGTTTGTTATTCGCAATCACAAGGTCGTGCGGATATGCACTTCCGTTGGGGCCGGTATTAATTTCTTTAACCCTTTCAATATCCTGGGCTAAAGCTGCCCCTAAAATCATCAGCATAATGCCCGTAATAATAATGCTCCTGTTCATACAAGAATTTTTATAAAATTATTGTATGCCAATTAGTAATTAAATAATCACGACTGCAAATGAGCAGGTGGTGGCATTGCACGCTTAACTGGGTATTTTTGAGTAATATTTATTCAGCATTTTTTCGCTTTGCTAACGGTTTAGGCTGCGTGATACCCTTTGCTGTTCTACGATTATTATCCTTCGAGTATACTGAAATTGCATAAAGCAAATTGCTTAATAAGTGAATTAAAATGCTTTGTAAATATTCTGGCTAAAAGTTGGAAGGTGTTCTTTTATTAAAAATTTCAAGGTTGTTAAAAACTGGCGGTGAAAAAAACTGAAAAATAAATGTCGTTTTTTTACCACCGCAACAGCGTTTTCATACACCATCTTTACAGGAAAAAATAACAGTATGAAAAGAAAGCAATTTTTACTCTCCACCATGCTTGCAGCACCTGCAATGGCATTTTCAACAACCAGTCAATTCAGTAACAAAAAAACATTAGTCACCGAAACATTTATCGTAGATGCCGGTAAATCAAGGTTTGGGGAAACGGTTAAATTTTTGGGTGTTCACCCCAATGATTTAAAAGTTTCAGGTAAAGATACCGGCGGCCAACTCTCCGTGTTTGAATACACCGGCTTGGGTAAAACAGGCCCTATGCTGCACCTTCATTTTGAGCAGGATGAAATTTTTACCATCATAGAAGGAAGATACCGCTTTGTGGTAGGTGATGAAACCTTTACGTTGAGTGCAGGGCAAACGATTTTTCTGCCACGAAATATTCCCCATACGTGGTTGCAATTAACGGATAACGGAAAGCTGATTTACTTGCTGCAACCAGCGGGCAAAATGGAGGAATTTTTCACTTACATGAATGGTTTAAAAGAAAGGCCTTCGCCGCAAGAGATGGACCGCATTCATGCAGCGCACCAGATGAAAGTAGTAGGCCCGCCACTTTCGTTGTAATTTTTTGCCTACCTTAAATTTTTAAAAAACACTCAAAATATCATTGCTCCTTAAAGATTTTATACCTGCAACTGATGTACAGGATTTTGTGCAACTGTACCGCATTGTTCATTTAAAATTTGAGCAGGGGGCAAAGGTGCCATTTAAAGCTTATCCTCCCCGGCCGGAACATTGCCTGGCATTTTATCCTTACGATACTGAAACCATCGAATATAGCAACTCAGGTAAAAAAATAATGGATTTGCCAGTGGTTTTATATGGCCAGTTTTCGGAAGTTACCAATCGAACGATTGGAAATAATTTCCTGGTGGTGCAGGTTATTTTTTATCCGGGGGCTTTGTACCGGCTTACCGGCATACCTGCCATGGAATTTACCAACAGGTATATGGATGCTGCCTGTGTATTTTCAACTGCCATTAAGTTTGTGAATGAGCAGCTATTTTACGCAAAAGACTATAGCGAAATGATTAAGATTGCCAATGCATTTATAAGGGCACTTATAAAAAAACAACAAAAGCCCAAAAGGTTGATGGATGATGCTGCGATATTACTTTTGAAAAGTAATTCAAAAACAACCTTAAAAAGCATAGCAAAAGAAAGTTGCCTGGGTGCCCGGCAACTGGAACGTACTTTTAAAGAGCGAACTGGCGTAAACCCAAAATTGTACGAACGCATCATTCGTTTTGATAATGCTTTTAGGTTAAAAAATTCCAGGCCACAATTTGATTGGTTGCGTATTGCGGTGGAATGTGGTTACCACGATTACCAGCATTTGGTAAAAGAATACAAAGACTTTACCGGCCTTAACCCTACTGGTTTTCATGAAATTGAAAATAAAGCGCCTGAAAGAAATTTTGGATTGAGTGAAGGATATTATTGATGGAGTGTGGGTGCTATTACTTTTTGCATTTTTGAGTGTCTTCACAAAACGCAATTAAAGATCCACATAGGTATGCGGTACAAGAGGGCGATGCAAGGATGTTGGGTAATGATATAAAGCCGGGACAAAAAATGTTTTTTGCGAAATACCGATTTTTTTCGGGAACTCAAATTGCTTCGTAACCCGGACAAAAATATATTTTAACTGCAAAGTATTTGCTGGCTGTGCCTGGTGCCGTCTTCCAATTGTATCATCACCGTAATTAAACCTGGCGGAAATGGGGTTATATCAATTCTGAAATTATTGTCACCCTTTTTAATGTGATTTTTAGTGTTGTATAAAAGGTGACCTTGTATATCATGTAAAACAATGTTTATCCCACAGTTTTTAGTAGTGGTAATTTTTATATTGAAAAATGAAACCGCCGGGTTGGGTGTTATTGAAAAAACGGTATTTGACTGAACCGACGTTCGTATTGAAACGGGGCCGAAGATTGAAGCCTTTGCATCAGAGTTTATCAATTTTAATCGATATTGATTGATACCAATAAATGGAGATGTATCATTGAAAAGATAATTTTTTGGAAGGCTTGAATTGCCTGCTGCTTTAACAACCCCGATCAGGCTATAGTTATTTACCCCATCACTTTTTTGCACTTCAAATTCTGTAGTATTACTTTCGTTTTTTGTTTGCCAGTTTATATCCACAGTGCCATTGTTTTTTAATGTGGCTTTTAAATCGTGAAGCATAATGGGCAATACTACGCTGAAATAACAGGACGGTGCAGCAATAGCAGCTTCTTTAAAAACCGGGGCTTTTGAATTTTCGAAGCTATCCAGCTTTGCTGCTGCCAAAGCAAAGGGGCCGGCTCCCAAAAACTCCTGTAACAGAGATGCATAAACGCTCCGGTAATCATAGCGCATATTCATAACTGCACGGTCAACTATATTGGTTAAATCAGGCATGTTGCCTGTAACGCCGGGCTGTACACTTTTGCCAATGATAAACATATTATTTACGCCGCCATGGTCGGTGCCAAAACTTGCATTTTCAGGCAAGGTTCTTCCAAACTCTGTGAAAGTGGCGGTAACTACCTTATCTTCTATGCCGAGTAATTGTAAATCAGTTTGAAATGCTTTAATGCTATCTCCCAAATCTTTAAGCAGGTTGGCATGAGCACCAGCAACGGTATTGCCGGATATTACCTGGTTGCTATGTGTATCGTAGCCTGATACGTTTACCAAAAATATTTTTGTTTTGCTGCCACCTTTAATAAGGCGTGCTACTGTTTTTAATTGGTAGCTGAGATATGAATTTGCCGGATAAGTTGTGAGGTTTGTGCCTGCATTATGCACACTTGTAATACGGTTGCTATAGGCGTTGATGCTTTCCTCTACATCACGGATATATGCAAGCCTTTGCCCCATTTGCGATGTGGGTAATACCGGGCTGGGGGCGCCACCAAGGCCTGACACATAAGTACTGAAACTGCCGGCATCTACTGTGAGTAAAATGTTGGGATACTGACCGGCAGCAGTTTTAAAACCCAATGAAGCCGAGCTGCTGCCCATTTCTAAACCAAGCGGGTCGGGCATTGAAACTGTTGGGTTATTTATATTACCGGGGTAACAAAAATCTAAATAACGGCCCATAAATCCAGAGCCGATATCAGTAAGCGCCGGTGTTGAATCGCCTGCGCTTAAAAATATATCAGAAGCTTTAAAATGGCTCCTGTTGTTATGAGCATAACCCACACCATTTATAATATTAAGTTTACCTGCATCATATAAATCTTTAAAAGATGTCATGGCAGGGTGGAGGCCGGCTTTTTTTGCATCTGGTAAAGAATTATCAAGTGTTATATATTTATTGATACCGGTATCAGGAATAAATATTGATGGCCTGTTATTTTTGTAAATATTGTATTGCTCAATGGGAATAATTGTATTGAGCCCATCATTACCACCTTCCATTTGTATAAGCACTAAAGCCCTGTTATTGATTTCGGTGCAATTGGCATTGGTGAGGGGAGAATCGAACATCCCCATTGTTTTGATGGGGATACTATTTAAAAAAATAGGTAAGCCTCCAAACAGTAATGAATCTTTTAAAAATTTGCGACGTTGCATGGATTTTTCTTTTTTATTATTCTTATACGCATTGATACTCCTGGCTAAACAGGAGCGCTTTAAATAATTTTTCTAATTGAGGTTTAATTGTTGAACTGTTGGAGGTGCTAATGTAATTGTCCCACTCACTTTGCCAGTTCACCAAACTGAAATTGCCTAATAAAATATTTTGAAAATATGTAAGCCTGCTACCCGTAAGTTCTTCAGGTAAAAGGTAATTGGCCATTTCTGCAACAATTATATTTCCATCCCTGGGGTTGCTGCAATTGGCAGGGTTTTGTACCCAATCTATTAAATTAATTTGAGCATAAAAATTACCGAGTGGTATGATACGGCTGTTGGTGATCAGCATTTCGGGTAATTTATACCTGGTAATAAACGACGATGCATTGAACCATAGTTTATCAAAATCCGGCGACTGGGTAAAAAGGTTTATATCCTGATACATTGGTTGGTAAAAAAATAGGCATGCCACATCCTTTCAAAAAGAATTCTATTACTGTTTGTTTCCAAAAATGCTCATAATGATCTTCGGTATGCAAAAGCTTATCCGGGGGCTTAATATCAAAAAACCGAAGGGTGCCTAACAATAAGTCGAGCGGTGATTTTATCATACCACCTATATGTTCATCTCCCGGGATGGCACTATCCATATCGTAAAAATGCTTACTGGCAAGCAGCCGCTTTATGGTTGGCAGTAGTACATAATTATTATTTTTAAGCTCGGTTGCCAGTGGGAGTATGATATCAGTTTCAACTTCCGGAGAAATATGAGCGCTTACAAAAAATGTATATATACGCCTGCAGATGGCATTAGCGGTTTCAGTTTTATTAAAGACCATATCAATAAAATCCTGCAGTTCGGCTCTCATTCCATTATCAGTATTGCTACCTGCTATTAATGTATTATCAAAAGCACTGCTGAATATTTTATTATCAATATCATGGGCGACAATTTCCGGTATACCACACCTTATGTTGGTGTCTGCATCTTTAAAAGCATTGTCATTCCATCTTACTTTAAACCCGGTTAAAATCCTTGCTGCTTCCTGTATGTCGGTTTCTGTATAATTAGTATAGTTACCTGGCCCTGTTTGCACGCCTTTGCCAATGGTGAAGAGTTCTAAAAATTCACGTGCATAGTTTTGGTTGGGGCTTTGCTTGTTATTGTCTGTACCGTTCAAATACACAAGCATTGAATTGTCGAATGTCATTTTTCCTGCCAGGGTTTTATAGCTGCCCAGTGCATAGTATTCCAGCAATTTTAAATAGTCGTAATACATTTCTGATGTCACGCTTTCGTAGGTAGTTATCCAATACTGGTGATTGAATAAAATCATTTTATGGTGAATGGTATTATCGTGCAAAGCATTGTTCAGCCACCATCCTGAAACATAATGTTTTAAGAAAAAGTCATCGCTGTTTATGCCTGGCAACTGAAAATTATCTACCCAGGTTTGATTGGTCTTAAAGTCAATGGGGGTTGTTGTAACAGGAGTAACAGCAGTTAGCTCATCCACAGCCTGCGTAGCTGTTTTAAGCGCAAATGATTCTATTAAAGTACGTGTAACTCCAAAAGTTGATCTGCGCAATAAGTGGGCTGCATGGCGCTTTCCTAAAAGCCCTGCTGCTGCATCTAAAGAAGGCATATTGGTTGTAATTAGGTTATGGATGAAATTTATATTGCCTCAAAACAGTCTTCTGTTTAGTAAATGCAATTACATCCTTAATTTAGTAAAACGATTATTTCATTTTATATTGCATAAAAAAGGTTAATGAACATGTACAATTAATTTCATTTGTAACTGTAATGGTATTTATTTGTTGATAAATGTAGGGAGTTAACACCATTGATAAAATATGTATGAATAAGATGTAACTGCAAAAAAAATAGTTACAATTATGGTTTGGTGAATAAACAGTAGCAATAATAGGAATAGTGCTACTTTGAGTGTAGCGGTATTTCTATTGTTTAACTTTTTTGTGTTAACTTTCAGATACTTGAAATAGCTATGATTGAAACCTCGTTCCACTTTTTGTGGACATATAGTTTTCTAAATCCAATTCGCCAAAAAGTGAAATAAGATAAAATGAAATTGAAAACTGAAAACAAAAAATTATGAAAAACAATCCGGTTGATATTTTACTGGTAGAAGACAATATAAATGATGCCGAACTAACCATCCGTGAATTAAGAAAATACAATATGGTTAACAATATGGTGCATGTTCAGGATGGCGAAGAAGCCCTCGATTTTATTTATGCAACAGGTAAATATAAAGAAAGTGGCATGCTTCAATCTCCAAAATTAATCCTGCTCGATTTACAATTGCCTAAAATAACGGGAATGGAAGTTTTGCAAAAAATCAAATCAGATCCTGCCACTAAATCAATACCCGTAGTTATGCTAACATCATCTAAGGAAGATCCGGATATTTTAAAATGTTACGAACTGGGTGCCAACAGCTATATTGTAAAACCTGTAAATTTTGATGGGTTTTCTTACGCCTTAAAATCCCTGGGCTTCTACTGGCTTTTATTAAATGAACCGCCTCAGTAATTGTGTTCAATTTATACAATCACCAACTATCATTTGCAAAAAGAACCAATCTTTTTGGTGTACTTTTTTATAAATGTGGGTTTATGAAAACGTCACTAATGATTATACAAAAAAAAATTTTGTCCGGGCCCTATATCTTTTATGAACATTGTTGCGTCGCCCTCTTGTACTAAATACCTTGTGGCAGCTTTAATTACCTTTTATAATATCCACCTCAGTAATATTTTTAATTTATTTTTTTTGCATTTTTATTTTTTATTCCCTTAATTTTTTATGGGAACCAATCAAGTAAACAAATTGCAGAATTATAATAGAGAATTTTTCTTAAGTTATTATCGCCGATAACCTCAGCCCTAATTATCAATAAACTCCATTTCTTTTCAACAATGGGGTGTTCAAATAAATTAACCTGTAATTTTTTGTACCGGGAGTATCACTGCAATAAGTGAAACTATTAAATGAAATTTTTGATTAGAATAAAAGCCCGAAGTTCATACTATTCCATTGGCTCAACCTGGGTAACCAATTTTATCCAGCAGTATTTGAAACCTCGGATCATGCCTCATTGCTTTTGGGACCCAGTATTCATATTTAAGCATAATCAAAATCGGATCACGGTCGGTATATGCTTTTTCAAGGTAATCAAACGCCTCATCCAAATCATCTAAGTAAGCTGCAGAAAACCCGGTAAACGATTTGGTGATATATTCACTCACAGATCTTTCTTTTAATTCATTCATTAATTGATGGGCCTTTTCAAAATCGTTCATAATGCAGTACGTCCAGATAAGTGCATTCACTGTAAAGTGGTGCCTGTTGGTAAGTTTCATAGCAGATTCGTAACTCGAAATAGCTTCTTCATATTGGTGAAGGGCCAATTGTGTTCTTCCAGCATTTACATGGCATAAAAAAGAATTAGCATCCAGTTCAATACCAACTTTGCAAACCGCAAGTGCCTCTTTAAATTTGCAGGCACTATGAAGGATCATAGAATAGTTTGCATAACAAATTGCGCTAAGTGGCTCCAGTTTTATTGCCATTTCCCCATGTTTTTCTGCTACATCAAATTTACCTTCTACACAGGCGAGATAAGTCAATCCATATCTATAATGCCCTTCAGCATATTTCGGATTTAATTCAATGGATTTAAGGAAATTTTTCTTGCCCTCCTGCCAGTTCCACTCAAAGGTGGTATAATAATATCCAAGCGAACAATAGGGTTGGCAAAGTGTTGGGTCAAGTTGCAAAGCTCTTTCAGCAGATTGTTTTGCCTGGGGCATTACTTGTTTTGGGGGCAGTAATCCGTACGTGCCTAATAATAAATTTGCATCTGCATAACCTGAGTGCGCCAGCGCAAAATCAGGATCCATTTCAATTGCCTTTTGAAAACATTGAATGCTGGTGATAAGAGAACCACCACGTCTTTCCAGGTAAAATCTTCCCTTTAAATATAATTCGTAAGCGGCGGTATTTTGTGTATGGACCTTGGTAATCAGGTCACGGTCTTTTTTTAATAATGTTACCAATAGTTTCTCAGTAATTGCCAATGCAATTTCATCCTGTATAGCAAAAACATCGTTAATTTCCCGGTCGTATTTTTCTGACCACATGTGATATCCATCTTCTACATTTACCAGTTGTGCAGTAATTCTTAGCCGGTTGCCCTGTTTACGCACACTCCCTTCCAGTACAGTGCGTACACTTAGTTTTTTTCCTACCTGGCGGAGGTCAATGTTTTTGCCTTTAAATTGAAAAGAGGAAGTGCGGCCGGCCACATTGAGATCTTTTAAATGCGTTAATGAATTGATGATTTCTTCTGCCATTCCATCACTAAAATATTCCTGATCAGGATCATTGCTCATGTTTACAAATGGTAAAACTGCAATGGATTTAAAAGTATGTGCTTCTTTAAATTTCCCGTTGAAATCACTTCTGTTGGGAATCGGAAAATTGTTTGTTGCCAGGGCAAATATTTCCATAGGACCATCCACATTTTTAAACTCGAAATTGCCCAAAGAAATTAACTTGAATTCTGATTTATTTTTTAATTGTTGCTGCACAGTTTCCGAAATCATTACAGCTCCCGGAATTCCCATACTTTCAATACGTGATGCGATGTTTACGCAGTCACCAAAAATATTTCCTTCTTTATAAATAATATCTCCAAGGTGGATACCAATGCGAACAGGTACCTGTGGTTCTTCCCTTAAATTATCCTGTAAATTTCCTGCACAGTTTACTGCATCTGCAGAATTGGTGAAAATAATAAGTCCTCCATCGCCAAAATATTGAATGATATTACCATGGTATTTCTGTACTTCCCGGTTTAATGCTTCTTTAAAACGGTTCAGTTTAATTAATGCCACTGATTCATCCTGCTGCATCATAGCGGTATAACCGACAATATCAGTGAACATAACAACAGCAAGTTGGCGGGGTTCTGACATGTTTTATCAGGGCTTTTAAAAAGTAAAGTACAAATATTTTTTTAAATTTTATATCAACAAATGGACTGAAACTCTGGTAAGTAAACCCAGAGTTTTTACTTTTTCAAGGAACGGATTTCTAAGTGTTGTAACAGGGCCTTTTTATCAACTTATCCCATTGGAGTTTTCAATGGCTACTAAATCGGGATAATCAGTGAGTTGATCAAAATAGATTTTGAAGAAATGGATAAATCAATACACTGATTTTCACAACCGTGTTCGGTGTACTAAACCGAATATTTTTTTTTATTTTGTTTGATAATTTGAATGTCAACAAAGTGGAATACCTGCGTCATTATGAAGCATTTTTATTGTATTATTACTGTAAAATTTATTTTGAGACCCTTATGAAAATAAAAGCCAAACTTTCTTTAATTGTAGCATACTGCTTTTTTCAATTCACAGTTCCTGCACAGGAAATAGTAAACGTTGTATTTGTAGGAAAGGAAGGAATTACCGAAAATATAAAAGAAGCAAAATCAATAGTGCTGGTTAAAAATTATCCTGGCAGTACTTTTGAAAGACTGGATTATAATATGGGTGGCCCACTAATGATGCTACGCACTTATAATGATTCAAACCTTAGCCAACTCCATGGCACTTACCTGGAGTACCATCCCAATGGCACCTTACATCTCTTAGGAAAATATAAACACAATCTTAAAGAGGGGCATTGGTACTACTATGATGATACTTCCAAACATATTTTTACCAAGATATATAATGAAGGCGTGCTTGAAAAAAGCGAGGTGCCTGATACAGTAAAAAAGATAAAAGATTCAGTTACCTATAACGATGAACGGGAAGCAAATATGAAGGGTGGCCCAAAAGTATGGATTAATTTTCTGCAAAAAAACATGAGGCCCGAAGTTGCTATACAATCGAAGGGTGGCGGGCAGGTAAGGGTATCATTTGCAATTGACACAACAGGTAAAGTAGTAGATATTTTTATGAAAAAATCAGTTGAGTTTGTGTTAGATGAAGAGGCGATAAGGGTGATGAGGAATGCTCCCGTCTGGATACCTGCATTTCAAAATGGGAAACCCGTAAAAGCTTACCGCATACAGCCTTTAACTTTTTTTAAGGATGAGTAACTGCGATGGTAAGCCTGATATATTGTCCTTGACAGACATCTTTGTATTGCCATGCTATTAATGATTTATGCAACCTTTTCATATTTTATTTTAACCCGGCAAACTCATCTGCCAACCGGTTTAATTCTTTATCAGCAATCGATTTTTTTCCATCTTCAATTATTATTCTATACCTGAAAGTAATGGTTTCTCCTTTTTTAAGTTGCAGGTTTTTAAAAGATTTGTTGCCGGTAAATATTTTTTCTCCCAGTGGGTTTGCAGCAAATAATCCGTATCCTCTTGCATGCCAGAAAGTGGGGTAGTTTACATTTTGCGGATGATCAATAATTACCACACTTATAGAATCATTACCCATTTTGCCAAATGCTTTGCACCACCTTGCCCTTGTGCTCCAAACGTTATTACCCTGCTTACCTTCACTGGAAATGTAATTGCCATTTGCAATGGTATCAGTGCCGGCTTTTACAATGGTAACATTTCCTTTATCATCAGTAAACTTTTCATCTTTGGTTGCTGGAATTTGTAATGCATGCGCCAGCCTTATCGCAAGCATGCCATCTTTTGCATCTGTAAACAGCAGGTCGGTATTTGCTTTTAAAATTGTTTGGCGGTCGATGATGCGTTGGTGGGTGGTGCCACTAAATTGAAGCCGGGTTGTTTCTTCTAGCAATACATCATTTTGCTGATTGGTCCAGTTGGCGTGGTAGGCTAATTTGCCGGTGGCACCCCCGCTTGTTTCTATAATGCGGTCTGTTTTTATCCAGCCATACAAATACTTTTTATCTGGCGGAATGGCATAAGAATTATTCCAGAAATCGAGTCCGTTTAAATTTTCGAAATTGAACCATATACCAATATGATGCGGATGATCTGTTGGGTCGTTTGGTTGGGTATTTAATGGAAAGCCCCTGGTAATATCCGTGCCATTGGCTGCATGTACCGGGTATAAAACAGGTTTTTCTAAGGTGGCCGGGTAAAGAAAACTGGTGAAGAGTTTTTCGCCAACAAATATTTCAATCTTATTTTCACTGGCAGACTTTATGAAATTTACCAGCTCTTTTTTTTGTGCGTGCATGGTGTAAATACAAATTGAAGTTGCAAATGTTAGTGCTATGGTTTTTAAAAAAATGCTCATTGCGATAGTAGTTTTTAAAGAAGATAATGTGCAGCGTTTTTGTTTTCGGCTTTTGCAAAGTGATGAAAAAGTTTCCACTGTTTTTATACTAATCCATGCCAGGTGAAGTTTAAAACTATTCGTTTGCGAAGTAATGCCTATTCAAATTTTTTTAATGCTGATGCTTGTTATCAAAGTCAATTGGTGGCGACTGGTTTTTAATTATAATGTAGGTATGTGGTACAAGGGAGATCATTAATCCTTTTTAGTAAAATGATAAATGACAAAATCATATTTACAACGATGCTTAATTAAAAAACAAATGATTGTAAAAAATACAAATAAGTACTCAGGTTGTACGCTTACAAATTCCCTTCATCAGCAAAACTATAATACCCTTCTTCACTTACGATGATGTGGTCCATCACCTTTATATCAAAGTATTTTGCTGCTTCTTTAATTTTATATGTAAGTTCTTCATCGGCCCTGCTGGGTTTTAAATTGCCGGAGGGATGGTTGTGGCAGAGCACAATGGAGGTGGCATCATTTTCCAGGGCCTTCTTCAAAATGATCCTGGGATCTGCAACTGTGCCTGTGATGCCGCCGCGGCTGATTATTTCAAAGTGATTAATTTTATTGGCTTTATTTAAGAATAAAACTGCAAATACTTCGTAATTAAAGTCTTTTATCATTGCCCTTAAATATTGGGCTATGTCGGTACTGGTTCTGATGACTGTTTTTTCCAATGCACTGGCAGCGTGGCGCCTTCTCCCCAATTCGAGTGCAGATGCTATGGTAATTGCTTTTGCTTCACCAATTCCTTTTATTGTTTGAAATTCTTTGAGCGAAAGTTTTCCGAGTTCATTCAAATTATTGTTACCTAATCTTAAAATTTCTTTTGCAAGTTCTACAGCAGATTTTTCTTTATGGCCATTATTAATCAATATTGCCAGCAATTCAGAATCGCTTAAAGCGCTTGCCCCCTTTGATAATAATTTTTCCCTGGGCCTGTCATCTATTGCCCAATTCTTGATGGAAGTGGAAGGTTTGTTGAAATTTTCCATTTTATAAATTTAAACATCAAATTATTAAACAATAGTTTTGCAGCTTCTTATCTCCTCTTTTATTCCAATAAATAAATTTATTATGTTATATAACGCAAAACTTTTTTCAGGCACAGGTTCTCAATATTTATCTGAAGCAATTGCCAAAAAATTTGGAGAGCCTTTAGGTAAGGTAAATATACAGCGGTTTAGTGATGGTGAAATCGGTGTAGAGTTCCAGGAGAGTATCCGTGGGCAGTTTGTATTTTTAATTCAGAGCACTTTTGCGCCTACAGATAATATGATGGAGCTTTTGCTGATGATTGATGCAGCTAAAAGAGCTTCGGCTTATAAAGTAATTGCAGTGATACCATATTACGGATATGCAAGGCAAGATAGGAAAGACCGGCCACGTGTGGCTATTGGATCAAAGCTGGTGGCGAATATGTTGACCGCTGCCGGTGCAGACAGAGTGGTAACGATGGACCTGCATGCTCCGCAAATTCAAGGGTATTTTGATATACCTGTTGATCACCTGGATTCTTCGGCCATATTTATCCCATATATAGAAAGTTTAAATCTTGAAAATTTAACCTTTGCGGCACCTGATGTGGGTAGTGCAAATCGTATAAGAGAAATTGCTACTTACTTTGAAAGTGAAATGGTTATTTGCGATAAGCATAGGAAAAGGGCGAATGAAATTGCGAGTATGGTTGTAATTGGAGATGTTACAGACAGGGACATTGTATTAATAGATGACATTTGTGACACAGGTGGTACATTGGCTAAAAGTGCCGGCCTGTTAAAGGAAAAAGGTGCCAGAAGTGTAAGGGCTTTTTGTACACATCCTGTACTCAGCGGGCGTGCATACGAAAATATTGAGAACAGTGTGCTGGAAGAATTGGTTGTCTGCGATACTATTCCTGTAAAGCCACTTCATGGAAAAATAAGGGTAGTTTCTACTGCAGAGCTATTTGCTATTGCAATACGTAATGCGCTCGAAAATAAGAGTATTAATAGTTTATTTTTAAGAAGCCGGATGGCCAATAAGAACAGTTGATACGTGATGCCCCTCCGGGCCCTCCGTGTCCACCGGGGGGCCTCCGGGTTTTACCCGGAGTTACTCAAATTAAACCCCTATCGGGGTTTAGCACCTATTATACACTGTTCAAGGGATTATTTTTTTAATTTTTTTGTACAATCTCCCAATACAATTAGCCCCGGAATTTATTTAAAATGTAATTAAAGTTCCCCATAGGTATTTGGTACAAGAGGGCGATGCAACAATGCCGCTCATTGTTTCACTGCCCGGACAAAAAATTTTCTTCATGTATTTATCCCTTTGTGCCGCGTAATTTGCGAAAGGCAAAAAGCCCTGAAATTATCAATTATACATTGTATAATTATCCATTATTCCCTTACCTTTGCGCCTCATTAAAAATAATTAAATGAAAACGATTACAATCGAAGGACAAATCAGGACCGAATTTGGCAAGTCAGCCACCCGCCAACTTCGCCTTGAGGAAAAAGTGCCAGCTGTAATTTACGGAGGTGCTGAGGAGATCAATTTTGCTGCTCCCGCTACTGCTTTTAAAAACATTGTGTACACGCC
>JANMVB010000054.1:0-17940 GCA_031392305.1 Ferruginibacter sp. | reverse complement strand
ATCTTGTAAAATCATTGCTTTGCCTGTTTAACCTGCACAGCCCGCCTTCCGTTGCAAACCATAGGTTTTTTTTACTGTCTTCAAATATACTGTTCACCCGATCGCTCGATAAGCTTTTTTTATTGGCAACATCATACCGGTAGTTGCCACCCAACTTTGTTTTTGTATTAAAATAGTTTACGCCATTGCCATAGGTAGAAGCCCAGGTAATGCCTTGCTGATCGTTTAAGATAGCCGTGTACCAATTATTGGGAGGCATCCCGGGCAGGAGGTCGAAGTTATTTTGCTTCCTGTTAAACCGGTAAGCTCCCTGGGTAGTACCCAGCATAATTTCACCACTTTTCGTTTTGGCAATACAATAAATGAAATTACTTTTCATGGAGTGTTCATCGGTTCCGCGGGAGTAATGCCGGTCCACTTTACCCGTTTTGATATTTAACACATCCAGGCCGTTTTCAAAAGTGCCAATCCATAATTCATTGCCATTTACCAGCATCCCATGAATATTGGTACTTGATATACTTTTGCTATCGCCGCCAGGCTGAAATGGCAGGAATTGTTTGGAGCTGGTATCAAATTTATTTAAACCTGCATCCTCTGTTCCCACCCATAGGTTTCCTTTATTGTCCTCGTGTATCTCCCGTACCACATTTCCACTCAATGAGTTTTCACCCAGCTTCGGAAAAAACTTTTTAAATGCGGTGTGTTGCTTGGGATAAAAATTTACGCCGCCAAAATAAGTGCCGGCCCAAATGCTCCCTTCTTTATCTTTTACAAAACAATACACGGCATTGTCTGAAATAGAGTAGGGGTCATTGTATTTTTTTTGCAGGTTTATTACTTTTCCATTATTGTTGTTGTAAATAAAAATCCCCGATTCTGTAGCAATCCAAAATTCATTATCGTCCGTTTCAATAAAATTTCTTACAAATATTTTAGTGTTGTTATTGTTATAAGTAAGTATGTCGGTGTAGCTGTTATTTTGTACTTTAAAAAGCTTCGCACCCTGGTTAGAGGTTCCCACTAAAATGTCTCCACTCCGGGAAGCATACACCCTTTCTATCCATTTACTAACAGAGCGCTCAGAATGATTGAACATATCAAATGCTGTAAATGAATTTGTGCCCGGGTTATATTTTTCAATGAAGCCTTCGGTGGTAGAAGCCCACAGCGTTCCATCAGGCGTGGTGCATATTGAGGTAGCTTCAAAATAACTGTTTGTTGCAAAAGGCTCGGCTACTTTTTTTTCTTCATTATATTTTATAAGCGTAAATCCCCAAATAAACCAAAGGTTGCCTTTGCCATCTTTCCTGATATCCCGTATCGGGCTATTTGCCGAAACTTTTAGCAGGCTAAAACTTTCGGTAACCATATCATATTTATACAATCCATTTTCGGTACCCACCCATAATATTCCGTCAGGGTCTTCATACAAACAATGAATAAAATTACTGCCAATACTTTCCTGGTTATTGGTGGCATTTCTAAAAACTTTAAAGGAGTAGCCGTCAAACCTGTTTAGCCCATCCTTGGTGCCAAACCAAAGAAACCCTTTTTTATCCTGCAGGCAACAAATCGCTGCGTTGTTCGACAGGCCGTTTTCTACCTGGTAATGCCGGAAATAATATGACTGGGCATGGGTGCCTTTATACAAAAACAATAAGGCAATGAGTATATAAAATTTATAGTTCAACAAGCAGTGTTTATAGAATTATATAAAGATAGCAGAATACATAAAGTAAGCTGCTTTTTCAGCAAATGATTATTAATCTGCAAGGTGTAAAATAATGTCTTTATTTTTTTTGTACCGGCTAATAAGCAATGGGCAGCATCGTTGTGTCACTCCCTTGTGCGTTATACCTATGTGGAACTTTAATTACGTTTTGTAGAATTATTTAAAACTTTCGCAAACCTAAACGAAGAATAAATTAGATATCATTTTCTTTTTTTTCTTG
This sequence comes from Ferruginibacter sp., assembly GCA_031392305.1. Lineage (GTDB taxonomy): Bacteria > Bacteroidota > Bacteroidia > Chitinophagales > Chitinophagaceae > Ferruginibacter. Next base: position 15,985 of record JANMVB010000054.1, on the reverse strand, counting down.
ATAAAAAAAAGAAACAAAAAAAATCAAGGCTGCGAATAAAAAGGCTGAAAATTTCAACATCATCCTAAAATCAAGGAACTCGCCGACAGGAGTTCAATGGAAATTTTCTAGCACTTTTTATTCAAGGCCGCTACCAGCATTTATTGATGAAGGATTCACTTAATTCTAACAATTTAAAATTAACAATGCCGCCTGCTTATAATTATAGGCCACAGGGTAAATTGTATTATTTACAACGTGAGTAAAGTTCCCCAATGATACAATGTACAAGAGTGCGACGCCAATAAAGTTTAATTGAAAAATATCTGCCCGGACAAGAAAAAAATAAAGTTATATGTAAATGCGATCTCGTCATCGCTGACGAGACAGGCTGCCACTGAAGTTTAATAGTAATACTTGTACCTGGCCAATAAAAAAATCCTAACTCACGATTATATTTTAAAGCAGCGTATTAAACCCAATCATTTAAGAATGAGAATTTTTGACGAAGATTTGATACGATATGACGTAAATGATAAATATATTTATGAGACTTTTACAAAGAAATAACGATTTGCCATTACTTGTTAAATGCTATAAGAAAGAATAAAGAAGGCACCATATTTAAAATGCTATTTTAAAATTAACTATTTGCTATTTTATGCCTTCCGTTTCAAACCAGCACATTGTGATCATTTACAAAAAACTTTTAAATCATATTTTAATAAATTCTAACTAATAAGATAAAGACGGTAACAGTTTTGTTCTTATGTTTTTTTTGATTTTTTTTATAATTGTATTGTTGACATTTATAAAAATTAAAAGTGGTTACCCGGATAGCAGAAATATAAAATAGTTTTTCAAATCCGGAAAGTAGGTTTTCAAATTTTTCATCATTCATCAAAACTTAAGCTATATGAAAAAACGATTGCATAAGATGTTGCTGCATACATCCTGCATACTCCTAATTGCTGTTCTACAGCTCGTGCCCAACATTTCTTTTGCTCAATCCAACAAAATTTCAGGGGTTGTTACAAACGCAGCCAATCAACCATTGGCTGGTGCTACTGTTACTGTAAAGCAAACAAACGCCGCCACAGTTACAGATGCCGCCGGGCAATTCAGTATTGAAGCAAAGGCAGGCCAAACCCTTGTAGTTAGCAATGTTGGGTACGATTCAAAGGAACTGGTAATTAATGATCAGTCTGCCGTAACATTTTCTCTTTCACCGGCCTCTTCCACATTAGATGACCTGGTGGTAGTTGCCTATGGCACGCAAAGAAAAAAGGATATTACCGGTTCGGTAGCAGTAGTAAATGTTGCTGAAACTAAAAAGTTCAGTACCAGCGATGTATCGCAATTATTGCAGGGCCGTGCAAGTGGTGTGCAGGTAAATAGTGATGGTCAGCCAGGTTCGGTACCAAGCGTAAGGATCAGGGGTTTTGCAACCTTCGGAAATGCGCAACCACTGTATGTAATTGACGGTGTGCAGGTGGGCACAGTAGTACGTGATTTTAGTCCCAACGACATAGAGTCAATACAGGTATTAAAAGATGCCTCTGCTGCAGCATTGTATGGTTCTGCTGCTGCCAATGGCGTAATCATTGTTACTACAAAACAAGGCAGAAAAAACACTGCTTTAAAAGTAGAGTACAATGGTTATTATGGTGTTGACAATGTATGGCAGATAATGCCCGTAACAAACAGGGCAAATTATCAATTGTTAAATAACGAAGCCAGGGTAAATGCAGGCAGGCTGCTGGCTCCCGGTAACGATCCATCATCGCCCAAGTATATTACTAATATTGACACCGACTGGCAGAAGGAAGGTTTAAAACAAGGAAACAGGCAAAACCATAATGTGGCTTTTTCCGGTGGAGGTGTTAACAGCACTTATCTTGTAGCACTGGATTATTTTAAAAATAACGGAACCTATGTGGGTAACGGCCCGGATTATACCCGCTACACAGCAAGGGTAAATAGTTCTGCAGAAAAAGGAATTTTTAAAATAGGCGAAAATATATTCTACGCACATTCACATCAAAACAACCTGAATCCTACAACAGGAAATGATTTGGCAGGTGCCTTGCCGCCATTAATAAACACATTGGTTTTTGCCATACCTACCCTGGGTGTTTATGACCCTACCCGTGACGGTGGTTTTGCCGGTACCTTATCTACTGTTGAAGATGTAATATCAATGAATGGAATAGGATTGAATAGTATCTTAAAAAATTATACAGATGTTGACCGCATTTTTGCAAATGTGTACGGCGAAGTACAATTGCTTAAAACAAGTGGCCACAGCCTCAAGTACAAAATCAATTTAAGTTATGATAAAACGCAGGTAAGGGATTATGCGTTCAAACCATCTTTCGATCTTGGTTACTTTTTTCAATCACCCATTGCTAAACTGAATGATAACAGCAGTGTGTTCACAACCGGCATCATTGAAAATACCCTTAACTATCAAAAGAGTTTTAATAAACATGGGGTTGAATTATTAGCGGGTCAAACGTATCAAAAAACCACCTCACTATTTCGTAACGGCTATGCAGAAGGATTTACAAAACCTTATTACCCCGTATTAGGTGGTGGTGGGGCTACTTCTACAGATGCTTCCGGTGCTTTAATTGAATATGCCAAAGCATCCTACCTTGCAAGGCTTAACTACAATTTTGATGACAGGTATTTGATAACTGCCTCTGGCCGCCGGGATGCCTCCTCACGTTTTTCACCTGCAGCAAGGGTAGGATATTTTCCTTCTGTAGCTGTTGGTTGGAGATTAACGAATGAGAAGTTTATTGAACTGCCTAAAAACATTGTGTCGGATATAAAACTACGTGGAAGCTATGGTAAATTAGGTAATGATAATATCGGGGATTATGTATATCAGCCCACGATCAATCCGGGAGTTGTTTATACTTTTAATGGTATCAGGTATGTTGGGGCAATATCCACCAATATTGTAGATGAAAATATTAAATGGGAAGACAGGACATCAGCTAACGTGGGAGTGGATGCCGTGTTGTTCAACGGCAAACTTGATTTCACTGCTGAATATTACAACAACAAAACCATCGATGTATTGGTAGGCGTTCCCATCCCCCAGTTGTTTGGATCAATAAACGACCGCCCCACAGTAAATGCAGCCACCGTTAAAAATTCCGGCCTTGAGTTTTCTGCAGCCTTCCACAAAACCAGGGGTGCGGTTACTTATGATATATCTGCAAACCTTAGCACAGTTAAAAACAGGGTGACTTCGCTTGGTGCAAACAAGGAACCTATTTATGGCGCCGGTTCAATTACCAGGGTAGGTACAGAGATAGGACAGCATTACGGCTTTGTGTATGATGGTATTTTTCAAACCCCGGCAGACGTTACAGCGCATGCTTTTCAAAATATTAAAACTGCACCGGGTGATATACGTTTTAAGGACATCAGCGGACCAGCAGGAAAGCCCGATAAAGTAATAGATGATTATGACAGGGAGGTGTTAGGAAGTGCCATTCCAAAGTATTACTACGGAGTAAATTTCACGGCTGGTTATAAAGGTTTTGATTTTTCCATATTTGCATCAGGAAGCGCTAAGTTCCTTATCAATGCAAGATTATACAGAGATCTTATGCATACCGGTGGCTCTACAAATTATCATGAAGACATGCTTAACCGCTGGACGCCGACTAATACTACTTCAACTATACCCAGGTTAAATGAGCTGGATCCTAATAACAACAATCGCAATTCCAATCGTCCCGGATGGTTGCAAAGCGGTACTTATTTACGCCTGAATACGTTGGCACTGGGTTATAATTTTGCCACAGGGATTATAAAGGGTGTATCTAAATTAAGGGTGTACGTAACGGCCCAAAATCTTTACTCGTTTCAAGCATATAAAGGATATAATCCTGATTTTACATCAGGAGTATTTAACCCCGGTTTTGATGATGGTTCATATCCTAAGCCACGTACCATCATGGCAGGTGTTCAGGTAGGTTTTTAAAATAAATATTAATGTTTAATACTTTTAGCATGAAAAAAATATCATTCTCCGTTGTTGTAATATTATTTATTACCAGCTGCGAAAAAAAGTTGAATCTTATCAATCCCAATGCACCAACAACTACTGGTTATTGGGTAACAGAAAAACAGGCATTTGATGGAGCTACTGCCATATATAGTGGACTTACAGTTGATGGAACTTATATGAGATCATATCCCGGTCTTTCAGATAGCAGGGGAGATGACTTTGTTGGCGACAGTCCCTGGCCCGACCTGGTCCTTACCGGAAAATTTATTATCCCAAGTACTTCAGGCCCGGTGCAATGGATATGGAGAGATTTTTACATTGTAATTAACCGTGCAAACCAGGTACTGGAAGGTGTAGGAAAAATGGATGCTTCGTTATTAACTACCGAAAAGAAAAACAGGATATTAGGGCAGGCATATTTTCTTCGTGCCTTCTCTTATTATAACCTGGCCATCACATTTAAAAATGTACCGATTATTACCACTCCTGACTTTAACAGGGATCCATCCAACTACCCGGCTACTGCCACAGAGGATGTAATCTGGAACCAGATTTACGCTGATCTGCAGGCAGCGGAAACTGCCTTGCCTGTAAATTATGACAATGTTGACGGACCAGACAGGGGTCAAAAAGGAAGGGCAACAAAAGGGTCAGCAGCGGGGTTGCTGGGTAAATCTTATCTATATAGAAAAGACTGGACGAAAGCTGCGGCGCAATTTGAAAAATTCTTTTCAGGCCCGTTAAAAAATGTGCATTCGCTTATGCCTGATTACCGGGATAATTTTAAAGATGTAAATGAAAACAATGCTGAGTCTTTATTTGAAATTCAGTTTACTTCCGGAGGTTCTACTGACAACTGGTGCTGCGAACCAAACACAAACTGGAAGCAGTGGACATCAGTCTCTATTACTTATGGCATGGATGGTAAAGGCTTTTCTGATTACTTACCAACACGGTGGATATACAATGAATTTAAAGTAGAAAAAACAATTGCAGGAAAAAGTGATCCAAGGCTGTTGGCAACTATTGCTTCTTACGAGCCTGCTGACAATTCAATCACTGCTTACGGTGCCGCATGGGCAAATCCGCTTACCAATATTTATCCAAGGAAATATACCAATGATGGTTTAGGTTCGCCCTTTGAAGCATTTGGGGGATCTTTTATAAACTATAGAACATTAAGATATGCGGATATACTATTAATGCATGCGGAAGCACTAAATGAATTAGGGCGTACTACAGAAGCTTATCCTTTTATTCAACAGGTAAGAACAAGGGCTTCATTGCCAGATCTTGCGGTAGTAAAACCAGGCTTAACACAAACTCAAATGAGAGACCAGCTTGCCCATGAAAGAGCACTGGAATTCTCTATTGAAGGGCAACGCATCCACGACATCATCCGCTGGGGTTGGCTCTACAATCCGGTTAAATTAGCAGAATTGAAATCTCATGATAATGATTTTGATTCATGGACCAATGGCAATGAATACCTGCCTATTCCTCAAACGGAGCTTGACCTGAATAAAAATCTTTTGCCTAATCCTGCCAATTAATTTTTATAAATAAAACCCTGTCCATATTTATTGTGGGCAGGGTTATTTTCTGAATTATATTTATCAAAAAAAAGAAATGAGCAAAAATTCAATCGTTATTTTTTTGATCTGTAGCTGTTGTTTTATTACAACAATTAATGCACAGCAGGCAACCATCAATATAAATTATAGTGGTGCCCAACACAAGATAAACAAGCATATTTACGGGCACTTTGCAGAACACCTCGGTGCTTGTGTTTATGGCGGGTTTTATGTAGGCGACACTTCAAAAATACCCAACACAAGTGGTGTACGAAATGATGTGGTGGCTGCACTAAAAAAATTAAAGATCCCCAACCTGCGCTGGCCAGGTGGCTGCTTTGCAGATACTTACCACTGGAAAGATGGAATCGGGCCAAAGGACAAACGGCCAAAAATTGTAAACGTATGGTGGGGTGGCGTAACGGAAGACAACAGCTTTGGCACACATGATTTTTTGAACATGTGCGAATTGATTGGAACAGAACCTTACCTGGCAGGAAACGTAGGCAGCGGCACAGTTCAGGAACTTGCTGACTGGGTACAATATGTAAATTTTGATGGTGAGGGCCCCATGTCGAAACTAAGGCGTGAAAATGGAAGGGAAAAACCCTGGAATGTAAAACTATGGGGCGTAGGTAACGAAGCATGGGGATGTGGCGGAAATATGCAGCCGGAATACTATTCGGATATCTATCGTAAGTATGCAACTTTTATGAGCGACTGGACAAACACCGGTGGCCTTTTCAGAATTGCCTCAGGTGCCAGCTCGGCTGATTATAAATGGACAGAAGTGTTGATGAGAAATATCCCTGCCAACATGATTAAGGGCATTGCACTTCATCATTATTCTGTTATTGACTGGAACAAAAAAGGGCCTGCTGTAGATTTTTCTGAACAGCAATATTTTGATATTCTGAAGTCAGCGTTATTCATGGACTCACTCATTATTAAGCATTCGGCCATTATGGATAAATATGATGCTGCTAAAAAAATTGCCCTGGTGGTAGATGAGTGGGGCGGTTGGTACGATGTTGAAAAAGGAACTAACCCGGGCTTTTTATTTCAGCAAAATACAATGCGTGACGCCATGATTGCAGGAGCTACCTTGAATATTTTCAACAACCACAGCGATAGGGTACGGATTGCAAATCTTGCGCAAACTATCAATGTGTTGCAGGCAGTAATTCTTACCGATAAGGAGAAGATGATTCTTACACCTACATTTCATGTAATGGAAATGTACAATGTACACCAGGATGCTACCTTACTTCCTTTAAAAATTACCACCAGTAATTATGTTTTCAACGGCCAAAAGCTTCCGGCTGTGTCAGCATCTGCTTCAAAAGACAGCCTGGGCATTATCCATATTTCACTCGTTAATATTGATCCAGGTAAATCTCAAAAAATTTCATTGAACGTAAGCAATGAAAAAACTATGGCGGTATCAGGCCGCATATTATCCTCAAAAAAAATACAGGATTATAACGCTTTTACAGATGCTGAAAAAATAAAGCCTTCAATATTTACGGATGCTACCATATCTAAAAATTTATTAACCGTTACATTACCTCCGGCATCAGTAGTGGTCCTCACGCTCAAATAACTTATATGAAAATTACTTTCCGCACCATACAATTTTTTATATCCTTTTGCATTGCATTGGTGTTGGTTAGTTCCTGTAGTAAAAATGATGCAACTACATCGCCGCCGGTGATTACACCTCCACCACCTCCGCCACCTCCACCGCCTCCTGCGGGTGGTTTTGATATAAATTCTATCACCGATACTTACGATAATATTGCGCCATTTAACTTTTATACTCAATGGAGTGTGTACAATGTGCATGACCCATCCATTCGTAAGTTTGGCGATTATTATTATAGTTACAGTACCGATGTCGGGTATGGCATTGGTAATCTGAGGCCCGGCCTCCAGGTGCGTAAATCCAAAGACCTGGTTGAGTGGACTTTTGTGGGTTGGGTATTTAATGGCTTGCCTGCCATGGGTGCGGCCTACATTTCAAGCCAGGGAAGTACAGCTTTTAATTCGTTGTGGGCACCTTGTGTTTTAAAAGTAGGTAATGAGTACAGGTTGTATTATTCTTTGTCCTCACCGGTATTTAGGTTAAGTGTTATTGGCCTGGCAACTGCTGCTTCACCCGAAGGGCCGTGGACAGAACAGGGGCTCGTGGTAACCTCAGCCAATAACACCATTGCACAAACAAATGCTATTGATCCAACCGTGGTGGTAACACCTGCGGGTGAGCACTGGATGTATTACGGATCAGCCTTTGATGGCATATATTATTTGCAGCTCAATGCCGCTACCGGCTATCCTTTAATGAATGCCGATAAGGGTAAAAGAATTGCCCAACGTGGCTTTACAGGAAATACCATCAACGGTAATATTGAAGGCCCCGAGGTGATTTATAATGAAACACAGAATAAATACTACATGTTTATCTCTTACGATTGGTTATCTACAAAATACAATGTAAGGGTTGGCCGCAGCGATAATCCGCAAGGGCCGTTTTACGATTATAACAATGTTGACATCAATACCGTGCAGGATCATGGCCCCATGATTTTGGCGCCTTACCAGTTTCAGGGGCACAACGGGTGGCAGGGTACAGCACATTGTACCGTATTTAAAAATGATGCCGGCCAATATTTTATGGCCCACCAGGGCAGGCCGGGCAACAGTATTTATTCCATGGACCTGCATGTAAGAAAAGTATTTTGGATGCAGAATGGATGGCCCGTTGTGTCACCAGAGCGTTATGCGTGGGAAGATGATGCATTGGTTGCAAAAGACAGTCTTGCCGGGCAGTGGGAAAGAATAAAATTTGGGTACAATGTAGTGCCGGGTTATGATAAAGAGCAGATTTCTCCGGATATGCAGATTGCGGCCAATGTTACGCTGGATGCCGCAGGTACAATCAACGGCACGGCCGCAAATACCTGGACTTACACCGCACCTTGGCTGCAATTAAACTGGAGCACCGGCACCATAGAAAAAGTTTTTGTACAAAAAGGAAGGGACTGGGAAAATAAAAAAAGCACCCTGATTTTTACAGGATTAAACGAAGTGGGGGTTGCTATTTGGGGAAAGAAAAAATAGTGGGAAGTCGGTGAATGGTGAATGGTCAATGGTGAATGATGAGTAATGAATGGTGAATAAATGGTAAGGTAGAATGGTGCAGGTAGTTGTTGGTTATGTTTTTTATGAAGGGTGTTTAATTTGTGCACTTAGCATTTGAGCCCTGATGAAGCATCGTTGTGTCACTCCCTTGTACCGCATACCAGTGGGCAACTTTTACCACGTGATGTGTAGGTACATGGCAGCTTTTGTAAATGGCTAATGTTAAGCGTTAGTGAATAAAAATTTATCAGAAAACGATTATTACTTATTCAAACCTTAGTACAAAGAAAGTATCTCATCGATCAACCTTATTACCTTATTCAAAAGAAATGTTCATTAAAGTTTGTGTCGGTTAATAATGATTTTTTAAAAATAATTTGTCCTTCATATAACGCAATTAAAGATCCACATTGGGATTGCGGTACAAGGGAGTGACACAACGATGTTGAGCATAGATATAATGTCCGTTAAAAAATTGTATTGCGAAATCCCTTTTTTTACGGGATTGAGTTCTGTCTTCTAAGCCCGGACAAAAAACTGAAATAGAAAAACAAAAAATGATTCTTGCTGCCGGATACAAAAAACACTTATACCTAATACAAATACTTCCGGTGTTTTGTATGATGCTGACAATGGTTGCAGGCTGTAAAAACAGCACGCCAAAAAATACTGAGGGCCTTCATTTTACCTTGCTCAACACCAGCGAAACCAATATTGATTTCAACAATAAAATAACGGAAAGCGAAACTGTAAACGTATATGCAAATGAATATATGTACAATGGTTCGGGAGTGGGTATCGGCGATTTTAACAACGATGGCCTGGCAGATATTTTTTTTGGCGGTAGCATGGTAAGTAGCAAACTATACCTCAACAAAGGCAATTTTAAATTTGAAGACATCACGGAAAAAGCTGGTGTGCAAACCAATAAATGGTGTACCGGAATTAGTGTGGTGGATATAAATAATGATGGCTTCCAGGATATTTATATTTCATCTTCGCATGCGCCTGATAAGGAAAAAAGAAAAAATTTATTGTTCATCAACGATGGCAAACTTCATTTTACAGAACAGGCAGCAGCGTATGGTTTAGCTGATACCGGCTACTCAACCCAGGCGGCTTTTTTTGACTACGATAAAGATGGCGATCTTGATATGTACCTGCTCAATCACCGGTTGTACAACACCAGTAATAACAATTTGGTACCTAAAGATACCAGTGGAAGTTCGCCTGCCAACGACAGGCTTTACAGAAATGATGGTGTGCCTGTAGGGCAGTTGCACCCGGTGTTTACGGATATGGCACTTGCCGCCGGTATAAAAGAAGATGGTTATGGATTAGGGCTTGTAATTACAGATGTAAACAACGACAACTGGCCGGATATGTATGTTGCCAACGATTATATCGGCAACGACCTGATGTGGCTGAATAATAAGGATGGCAGTTTTACCAATATTATTTCCACCGCAACAAATCACCAGAGTTATAACAGCATGGGTGCAGATGCTGCCGATATAAATAACGACGGGCTAGCCGACATTGCCGTGCTGGATATGATGCCGGAAGGCAATGAAAGAAAGAAGATGATGTTTAACGCTTCCAACCAGGAAAAATATGATATGCAGCAGCGGCTTGGTTATGAGCCGGCATTTGTAAGAAATATGCTGCAGGTAAATAATGGTTTAAGAAAAATGAATAACCACCTGGAACCTTTTTATAGTGAGATTGGCCAGTTGGCTGGCATTGCTGAAACAGACTGGAGCTGGAGTGTACTGATGGCAGATTTCGACAACGATGGCTGGAAGGATATTCATATCACCAACGGCCTGGCAAAAGATGTAACCAACAACGATTATGCAACATTTCGCACGGCATTGCACCAGGATGAAAATTATTTTGGCAACAGTGCAACCATCAGTAAAATGGATAAAAAAACCGTGCAGGTGCTGCGGGACAAGCTGGATGAATATGGCAGCATAAAAGTAGATAATTATTTTTTTCACAATAATGGTGACCTTACTTTTAGTAACACTACAGTGCAGGCCGGGCTTGCAATACCCTCTGTGTCTAATGGCGCAGCGTATGCCGATTTAGACAATGATGGCGACCTTGACCTGGTGGTAAATAATATGAACCAGCAGGCGTTCATTCATAGAAACGAAACGAGGAAATCAATTACAGACAGTACGCATAATTTTATAACTGTACAATTAAAAGGGCTCACGGGTAATCTTTTTGGGCTGGCAGCTAAAGTTGCTCTTTTTAATAAGGGCACCACCCAGTTTTTAGAACAATCGCCGGTTAGGGGCTTTTCATCGTCTGTTGATTTTCGCCTCCACTTTGGTGTTGGAAATTTGTCTGTGGTGGATTCAATAAGCATTGAGTGGCCCGATGAAAAAATACAATGGTTAAAAAATGTAACTACCAATCAACTGTTGGTTTTAAATTATAAAGATGCAACTGTACCTGTTGTGCAAAATGAAATAATAGCAACACAAACTTTATTCAGTGATGTTACCGCAGAAAGCAATGTTGATTACAGCCACAAAGAAGCAGACTACTTTGATTTCGGAAGCCAGCGTGGTGTACCGCAAAAATATTCTCAATTAGGGCCATGTATTGCAACAGCAGATGTGAATGGAGATGGCCTTACGGATTTCTTTGCAGGTGGGGCAGCAAGCCAGTCAGGTAAAATATTTATACAAAATAAAAAAGGGGATTTTGATGCAAAGGATTTGGTAAAGGGCGTAAAAATTGGGGAGGATGTTGGTGCTGTTTTTTTTGACAGTGATGGTGATAAAGATGAAGACCTGCTAATAACCGGTGGCACCACAGAGTTTGTTACGGTGCCCGCCTACAACCTGCCACGATTGTATGTGAATGATGGCAAGGGCAATTTTTTATTGAATGAGCAGGCATTGCCAAAAGAAATAACTGCCATTACAAAAGCTATTGCCGTTGCAGATTACGATGGTGATGGTGATATAGATATTTTTATCGGCGGCAGAATGATACCTGAAAAATATCCACAGCCTCCACGTAGTTACCTGCTACAAAATAACCAGGGTAAATTTATAGATGTAACCAAAGTAGTTTGCCCGGTATTGGAATTTCCCGGTCTTGTTACGGCTGCTGTATTTACCGATTTTAATAAAGATAAAAAGTACGACCTAGTAATTTGTGGTGAGTGGATGCCGGTTCGTTTCTTTGAAAATAAAAATGGCGACCTAAATGAGGTTACTCAAAATACCGGCCTTAAAAATATGCATGGGCAATGGCGGTCATTGCAGGCTGCGGATTTGGATAGTGATGGCGATATGGATTTTATAGCTGGCAATTTAGGGCTGAATAATAAATACAACATTACGCCGGAAAGGCCACTGAAATTATATGCCGGTGATTTTGATGCAAATAATTTTATAGATCTTTTGCCGGCTTATTTTCAAAAAAACAGCGCAGGTAAGTTTGAATTATTTCCGGCATTAGACAGAACACAACTTGCTGACCAGGTACCTTCGGTGAAGAAACAGTTTTTGCTGCATAAAGATTTTGCAGCTTTGTCTATTGAAGGTTTACTCAAAAAAATTAAAGCAGTTAACATGATGGAAATGGAATGCCAGGCTACTGCCACTGTGTGGATAGAGAATTTGAGTAATGGTGAGTTTAAAAAACATGCCTTACCGGTAGAAGCACAGTTTGCGCCTGTTAATGCAATACTTGCAAATGATTTTGATGCAGATGGAAATATCGATATGTTGCTTGCAGGCAACGAGTACCAAACAGAAGCTTTAACCGGAAGATATGATGCTTCGTTTGGTGTATTTTTAAAAGGCAATGGCAAAGGGAAATTTAGTGCCGTTGGCAATATTACCAGCCGCTTTATTATTGATGGGGATGTAAAAGGAATGGTGGAAATCAATAATGGGAAACAGCGTATGATTATTGCCGCAGTAAATAATGCGCCGCTAAAATGCTATAAATTAAATGCACCCTTAAAATGAGTTTACTTTTAAATAGAAAAATAATAATGCAAAATAAACATGTCCGTCACTTTAACCGTATTGTAAATGCCTGCCTCTTCCTGGTGGTTTTATTTAGCAGTAGAGTTATATTGGCACAGCAAAAAATAACAGGCGGCAACCCAATCATAAAAAGCAAATATACCGCCGACCCGGCGGCCCTTGTATATGATGACTCAGTTTATTTGTACACCGGCCACGATGAAGCTTTACCCCGAAAGGAAGGCTATATAATGCATGAATGGCTTTGCTTTTCATCTGCTGATATGGTAACCTGGAATGAGCACCCGGTGCCACTTACCGTAAAAGATTTTGCCTGGGCCAAAGATGATGCTTGGGCTTCGCAGGTAATAGAACGCAATGGAAAGTTTTATTGGTATGTAGCTACAGAACATGCCACTATTATGGGAAAAGCCATTGGAGTAGCTGTGGCTGATAACCCCACCGGCCCATTTAAAGATGCCCGTGGATCTGCGCTTGTTACCAACAATATGACAACTGCTGCAACCATCAACTGGGATGATATTGACCCCTCAGTAATGATTGATGATAACGGCCAGGCTTACCTGTTTTGGGGCAACACCAAATGTTATTATGCAAAGCTAAAAGAGAACATGACAGAACTGGATGGCCCCATCAATACGATTGAATTGCCCAGCTTTACAGAGGCACCATGGATACACAAACACAATGGCTGGTACTACCTTTCTTATGCCTACCAGTTTCCTGAAAAGATAGCGTATGCAATGAGCCGCAGCATCAAAGGCCCCTGGCAGTTTAAAGGAATTTTAAATGAAGTAGCAGGTAACTCCAATACAAATCACCAGGCCATTATTGATTTTAAGGGCCGCTCCTATTTTATTTATCACAATGGTAGTTTGCCTACCGATGGCGGAAGTTTTCGAAGGTCTGTTTGTATCGATTATTTAAATTATAACAAGGATGGTTCTATTAAAAGAATTGTAATGACAACAGAAGGTGTGGGCCCGGCAAAACAAATACAGCGCAAAAAATAATAAATTCAAACCCGTCAAAATATAAATAGTAGTGATCACATTAAGCACAAAAAATAATAAAATGAAAATAAAATCTTTGCTTGCAATCGGTATGGTCCTGGCAGTTTGTATGCTGCCCGGTCATTTACATGCACAACAAAATAACAAACTTATTGTAAGTGTAAATAAGCCAACCGGGGAAGTGCAGTCAACCATGTGGGGGATATTTTTTGAAGATATTAACCTCGGTGCAGATGGGGGGATTTATGCAGAGCTTATAAAAAACAGGTCGTTTGAATTTTATAAACCCATGATGGGTTGGATGGTTAAGCAAAGCAAATTTAATGAGGGGAGTGTGCTCGTACTTAACAGGGCAGAACAAAATATTTCCAATCCACGTTATGTACACATTACTAAAAATGGTGCGTCCGATTCACTCAGTCTTACCAATGAAGGCTTTCGTGGCATTGGTATTAAAAAAGGCCTGCGGTACGATTTTTCTGTGTTGGTCCGTAACCATGCACCGGGCCTTACCATGCATATTGATTTAACCGGAGCCTCGGGTAAATCAATCGGCCATGCAATGCTTACCCCCGCAGCTTCCGGCACACAATGGAAAAAAGAAGCGGTCAGTTTTAATGCTACCGATTCCGCACTCAGTGGTAAATTTACCATTCGTTTCGAAGGCAGTGGCCAAACTGATCTCGACATGATTTCACTTTTTCCGGAGGATACCTGGAAAAAAAGGCCGGGTGGCATGCGTGCAGATATGATACAGTTGCTGGCAGATATGAAGCCCGGCTTCATCCGTTTTCCCGGCGGATGTATTGTGGAAGGTTTCGACCTTTCAACAAGATATCAATGGAAAAAAACATTGGGTAGTTTAGAAGACCGCCAGTTGATGATCAACCGGTGGAACAATGAATTTGCCCACCGCCCGGCACCAGATTATTTCCAAACATTTGGCCTCGGCTTCTTTGAATATTTTCAACTTGCCGAGGACATTGGTGCATCTCCTTTGCCCATTTTAAATTGCGGTATGGCTTGCCAGTTCAACAGTGCAGAAGTGGTACCCATCGATCAGCTTGATCCTTATGTACAGGATGCACTCGACCTGATAGAATTTGCTAACGGCGATGCAAACACTACTTGGGGCAAGGTAAGAGCAGCCATGGGCCACCCTGCTCCTTTCAATCTAAAAATGATGGGTGTAGGCAATGAAAACTGGGGCCCTCAGTATCTTGCCCGCCTTCAGGTTTTTATGAAGGCCATCAAAGCAAGGTATCCTGATTTTAAAATTATAAGCAGCTCCGGCACCGATCCAAATGGAGATCGTTTCGATTTGCTAAACGGTGAGTTGAGAAAGATGAACGCAGATATTATTGATGAGCATTATTACCGCCATCCGGATTGGTTCCTTGCTAATGCAGCCCGTTATGATAATTATCCCCGCAACGCCGTTAAAATATTTGCTGGTGAATACGCAGCACAAAGTAAACAAACAGTAAGCCCTGATAACAAAAATAATTTTCGTACAGCACTGGCGGAGGCAGCCTTTATGACCGGGCTTGAGCGCAATGCCGATGTGGTAAACCTTGCGTCTTATGCGCCACTTTTTGCCCACATAGATGGCTGGCAGTGGACGCCTGATTTGATATGGGTCAACAACCTGCAATCTTATGGTACGCCAAATTATTATGTGCAAAAATTATATTCCACCAATAAAGGAACGCATACTGTGCCGGCCCTGGTTAATGGCAAGCCACTAACGGGGCAGGATAGCCTGTACGCATCCGCAGTGATTGATAAAAATACCAATGAAATAATTATAAAAGTAGTAAATGCTTCGGGTACTTTGCAAAGCAGGGGCATTACATTGGAGGGTATTAAAAAGCTCTCGTCAAAAGGATCGCTTACCGTATTGCACAGCCAGGATTTGCAGGAGGTCAACTCCTTTTCGGCGCCGCAAAATATAGCACCGGTTGAATCTGCCATCACCGTGAAAGGAAAACAAATAGAACTTGCAGCAGCCCCGTATTCATTTTCGGTGATTAAAATAAAAATGCAGTAACTAATAAATATTTTTTGTCCGGGCAGAGAAGCAATGAGGAACATTGTTGCATCGCCCTCTTGTACTGAATACCATTGTGGGGCTTTTCCCACATTATTTAATAAAGTTTACACCTTTTTAAAAGGTGTAAACTTGGTAACGCACTTTGTACAAATAACGCAATTAAAGTTCCCAGA
>JANMVB010000017.1:0-4768 GCA_031392305.1 Ferruginibacter sp. | reverse complement strand
AGAGAGCCAGCAAATTGTAAAGAAATACGAATCGAGGTTTAGAAAGGCATTTGAAAAAATAGGGGATAATGTGTGGGAACATGATTTTACAACCAACCTAACCTATTTTTCCAATACAAAAAGTCATCTGTTAGGTTACGAGTTTGATGAATTTACAAACAATGCAAATCTTTGGTGGGATAGAACGCATAAAGATGACAAAAACCTGCTGGAAGAAAATGATGCCAAATACCGGAGAGGAGATATTGACCATCACATTTTAGAATACAGGGTGCTACACAAAGATGGTTCGATAAGGTGGGTGATGGACCGTGGCGTGGTGATAGAAAAAGACGATTTGGGTAACCCCTTAAAAATTATTGGCACTCATACCGAAATTACTGAGCGCAAGCAGGCAGAAGAACTGGTGCAAACAAAAGAAGAAAAATACCGAAGCATTATTGCCAACATGAACCTTGGCCTGATGGAGGTAGATACTGACGAAAGAATTTTATTCAGTAACCAAAGCTTTTGTGATATGAGCGGTTACGAATACCAGGAGCTGATTGGTGAAAAAGCATCAAATATTTTTACCAAAGGTGAAAATATAGAGATAATGGAAAGTAAAAATGAGGCTCGTAAAAAAGGGGGTTCAGATGCGTATGAAATTGCGGTAAAAAATAAAAGAGGACAACTAAGGTGGTGGCTGATGAGTGGCGCTTCCCGCTATAACGAAACCGGGGAACTGGTGGGGTCCATCGGCATTTATCTGGATATTACTGATCAAAAGCAACTGGAAATAGACCTGATAGAAGCAAGGGAAAAAGCTGAAGAATCTACACGTAGTAAAGAAGTTTTCCTGGCAAATATGAGCCATGAAATACGGACACCCATGAATGCAATTTTGGGTATGGCCCAGCAACTTGCAAAAACAAAACTCGATACCAAACAATTCTTTTACCTCGATACAATTAATTCTGCATCTGAAAATTTACTCGTAATTATCAATGATATCCTTGATCTTTCAAAGATTGAAGCAGGTAAACTTAACCTTGAAAATATTGGGTTTGAACCGAAGGCTGTTATCAGCCGTGCCATGCAGGTACTGATACATAAAGCAGAAGAAAAAGGGTTAAGCATTACCAATACAAAGAGCGATGAACGGATTTCACCGGTGCTGATTGGGGATCCTTACCGGCTTAACCAGGTATTGCTGAACCTGATAAGCAATGCCATAAAGTTTACAGAAAAAGGTGGTGTTGATCTTTCTTGTTCTGTACTTAATGATACTCCTACTTCCCAAACTATTTTCGTTTCTGTAAAAGATACAGGTATAGGCATGGAAGAACATTTTGTAAAAGATCTGTTCGAAAAATTTTCGCAGGAGGATGTATCTGTAACCAGGCAATATGGGGGCACAGGATTGGGTATGAGTATTTGCAAAGACCTTATTGAACTGATGGGGGGTGAAATAATGGTTGAAAGTACAAAAGGAGAAGGAACTACCACTTCGTTTGTAGTGGAATTTGAAAAAGGGAGCATAGCCGATCTTCCGTCAAAACAAAACGTGTTTATCAATAATGATATGTTGGCTAATAAAAAAATATTAGTGGTAGATGATAATAATATGAACCGGCTGGTAGCAAAAACAATTCTTAATAATTATGGTGCCATTACCACAGAAGCAGTGAACGGTAAAGAAGCAGTTGACTTATTGCTGACAGCCGAATTCGACCTTGTATTAATGGATATTCAAATGCCTGTAATGGATGGAATGGAAGCGGCCAGGATAATTAGAAAAGACATAAGTAATACCCTGCCATTGATTGCCTTAACAGCCAATGCCATTAAAGGGGATAATGATAAATGTATTGCAGGTGGCATGAATGCATACCTGTCTAAACCATTTAAGGAAGAAGACTTATTGAAAACGGTTGGCTTCTGGCTTGGCGAAGCACAAACAAACTTTATCCAGCTTGAATCACCCTCAGCAATTGTGTCAGATTATTTATATGACCTTTCAAGTATACGTGATATAAGCCGTGGCAACGAAAACTTTGTGATGAAGATGGTAAATATGTTTATAGAACAAACGCCGCAGCAGATAGCATTGATGGAACGGCATTACCTGCACAGCGATTACAAAGCAATGGGGGCAATTGCACATAAACTAAAGCCAAGTATTGACAATATGGGCATTATATCCCTTAAAGAAATAATTCGGGAAATTGAAAAAATAAGTATTGAAGGAACAGGCTATGATGCACTCCCTAAATTATTTAATAAAGTATCTGCAAATTTAGCCCGGGTAGTTGATGCATTACAAAATGAGTTTGAATTAAGCACACAGTAAATAATAGAACTCTTTTATTTATCAATTTATTTTTTTATGAGTATTTTCATAATGCGCAATACCCTGGTTTTTTAATTACGATTTTATAGGAACACATATTCTCAAAAGGAGCATTATCTAATAGCTATCCGGTTTGGAATGTACCCAATTTAAATGAGGCATTTTTTGTAAGGCTATTTATATTTGCTTACACTTTGCTCCTATGATATTCATTAGCGACTTTATCCATTCTTTTCCAAATTATTTTGCGGCATGCACTGATATGCTGCCCTGGAACGTTACACAAAAACTGCCGGTAATTATTGGGGAGTTCATAGCACGCCTTGATGATGAATATACCATTATAGATGGCATAGCTGTTCATAAAAATGCTATCATTGAGCAAGGTGCCATATTAAAGCCGCCGGTATTTATAGGGGCCAATTGTTTTGTTGGTGCCAATGCTTATTTACGCGGTGGTGTATTTTTGAGTAACGCAGTTAAAATTGGTACCGGTTGCGAAATAAAGGCAAGCATTATTTTTGATAATAGTTCAATTGCCCATTTCAATTTTATTGGTGATAGTATCATCGGGAGTAAAGTAAATTTTGAGGCAGGCTCTATTACTGCAAATCATTTTAACGAACGTGCTGATAAAAATATTTATGCGTATTACCAATCTCAAAAAATTGATACGGGCTGCATTAAATTTGGTGCACTTGTTGGCGATCATTGCAGGATAGGTGCCAACGCGGTTTTATCTCCCGGAACTATTTTACCACCCGCTACTATTGTAAAACGCCTTGAACTTGTAGAGCAGCACCTGTAACAAGTAAAATTAATTTATTGCATATTTTTCATTAAGCCGGCTTTATCATTCCATAATTTGATAATACCTTTTTCGCTGCCGGTAATTACATTTTTATCCCCTTTGCACCAATCCATACCCCAAAGCAAATCGGCTGATTTACCGGTATAAACTATTTCGCCTTCCGTTGACCAAAGCCGGAGTGCATCACTGGCTGTTGCCAGCAAAGTGCCTTTTTTATTCCAGCGAATATTCCTGTATTCAGCTTTACTACCCGGCAAAGTTTTAATTAAAGTTCCATCCTGTTGCCAAAACTGCAACAGCGATTCGATGCCTTGTTCTTTATGGCCGTAATCGCCGGTGGCAAAAAATGTTCCGCCCGGGTGCCATCTTACTGTAAGGATGATGGTTTCCTCTATTCTGTGGTTGATAGTTTTTAATAAATTGCCGGCGGTATCAAATAACCTTATTTTATCACCTCCTGTGAGTATAATATTTTTAGTGGGGTGCCAATCTACCGATAAATATGTTTTAGTGTTTTCTTTTTTTATTGACTTTATAAGTAACCCTTTTTTATTCCAGATTTGTAGTTGCCCATCATAATCCCCAACAGCAAGCAGCTCTCCATCGCTGTTCCATGCAAGTGCCCTTGATCCGCCAGACCCTTGTAGCTTTTGAAATTTACCTGTTTCTATACGCAATAATTGCACAGGGCTATCATCTAAAGCAATCGCTAAAACATCGCCCTGTTTATTCCATTCGAGGCATTGTATGGCTGTCGGTAACTTATAGGTTTTTACCAATTTAAAGCCCTTTGTATCGTACACTTTTAATACTCCGTCATCACCACCCACTGCATACAATTTTCCATTTGGGTTACAGTCCACAGCCCAAAGTATGGGTGGTTTGTTTGCTGATACTTCTGCCGATCCGGTTACCTTTTTTTTTTGCCAAAAATTGTGAATTGGCAGAAGTAGATAAGCGGTAAATAATAAGAATATTGCCTTTATCATAAGTGTGAAATAATAAATAATTGTTAACCCAATAAAAGTAAAATGAAAGTATGTTATTTCTGGGTTGGTTTTTAAAATGGTTTGCAAATGACTGCTACTTTTTATTTATCGTGCAGGAAAAGATCCACATTGGTACTAAGTACAAGAGGGCGATGCAACAATGTACCACATAGTTGCTGCTTAGCCCGGACCCAAAAAAACTGCCTTTAGTTACGAATAATTTTTTGGTTGTGACCAGCCTTTGTTAATCACCACTCATCCTGAAATATTTAACATTCAGCACAACTTTTTTTCTATGTGTATTTTTATACATTCATTTGTATCAGCAAAATGTTAAACGAAAATTTACGTGCAGTTAAAGGTTTTATAAAACAATTTTATGAAGGTAAGAAAAGCTGTATTTACTAATTTGGATGGCCTTGCAACGTTGTTTGATGCCTACCGTGTTTTTTATAAAAAGACACCGGATTTGCCTGGTGCTACTTCGTTTCTGCGTGACCGCATGGTGAATAATGAATCTGAAATATTTGTTGCTATAAATGATGACGGTGCATTAACAGGCTTTGTGCAATTGTATCCCAGCTTTTCATCTACCAGGATGAAGAGGCTATGGGTGCTGAATGATTTGTTTGTATT
>JANMVB010000694.1:0-1552 GCA_031392305.1 Ferruginibacter sp. | reverse complement strand
TCTCACATCCACCGCATCCCTTAATCCATTTCCAAGTAAGTTAAAGGCAAGTACCAATATCATAATGGCAAACCCCGGAACTAGCGCCAATATTGGGTTATGGGTTATGATGAAATTATAATTTTCCTTTATCATCAATCCCCAGCTTGGTTGAGGTGGCTGTACACCAATTCCAAGGAAACTAAGCCCTGCTTCAATGATAATAGCTGTGGCAAAATTACTGGCTGCAATCACCATTACTGGTCCAAGTATATTCGGTAGTATATGACGAATAATAATCCTGCTGTCACTTAATCCCAAAGCTTTGGCAGCCTGAACATATTCCAGTTCTTTTATAGACATTACCTGTCCCCTGATTAGGCGTGCCACACTCACCCACATTGTTAAGCCCACTGCTATAAATATTTGCCAAAAGCCTTTTCCCAACGCCATGGTTATTGCAAATACGAGCAATAATGTTGGGATACTCCAGGTTACATTTACCAGCCACATAACCACTTCATCTACCCATCCACGATAATAGCCTCCAAGTGCTCCCAACAAAATTCCTATGGTGAGAGAAATGATTACTGCAATCAACCCTACAGCAAGGCTTACCCTTGTGCCAATGATAAGCCTGCTTAAAATATCCCGGCCAAATTTATCGGTACCCAGCCAATAGGTTTTAGATATAATATTTGTTTTAAGCAACTCGCCGGGCTTTGACTTTGTGAGTACAGTAACAGAAAAATATTGAACAACTGAAGTGTCCTCATCCACGTATTTATTAACCACCAACGAATCGCCTTTAACCGAATAACCGCTAATTGGCAGAAAACGATATTCCCCGGGAGTACCGTTTAAAAGTTTTGAAAGCCATCCGGTCTTGATTTTTTTATTGCCGGGAATTTTTAAAAATAGTTGTTTGTAACCGGGCTTTTTGGCTTGTATTTCTACTGTTTGTAAATCAGCATTGGGAGAGCCGTCGGGTGCTATCAGGTAACCGGAAATTGTGATAAATATTGAAAACACAATGATAATTATTCCGAATAATGCAGCTTTGTTTTTTTTAAGCCTTTTCCATATTTGTTGAGAAAAAGAATAATCTGTTTGCATTGTAATTTTTAAGAAAAATTTTCTTTGAATGGAGGAGCTATACTTTGATAAAGCTACTTTAGTTTAAGCATAAAGTAGCACCCTACATTTTCTAAAAAGTGTTTTGTAAAATTATTTCAAATTCAATTTTCAGCTTCAATTTTGGAAATCTATTTTTTCTATTATTCGGCAAGTAAAGTTCCACATAGGTATGGAGTATAAGTGAGTGACACAACGATGTTGATCAAGGCCTTTCAGGTAGGACAAAAATTATCGGCTAAAAATTATAATAAAAATAGATCAGCAAAAATTTATAAATCTTGCATGAATGATTGGCTATTTTACTTTTCTCTCTTTCCAATTATAAGTACCAAACTTACCAAGCCAGCCGGCAACAACCGTGTATAAGATATGAAAGGGTTGCATTATAGGAAAAAGCCATAGTAACATTTGCTTGTGAAAAAACCGGGCAACAGGA
>JANMVB010000165.1:0-24814 GCA_031392305.1 Ferruginibacter sp. | reverse complement strand
AAAACGTTCCAGCCCATTTAAAATAAAATAGATTCCCGTCATTGTACCGGCCACCTGTATCCGTTTTCGAACACCCCACATTATTAAAAAGAGAATGGTGCAAATAACTGTTTCGTAAAAAGGAGTAGGAAAAACCGGCTGAGGTAACACCCGGTTATGTTCATCCATATTTCCCGGAATGATGATACCATCTTTATTTACATTTTGGGGATAATTGTAAGCTACTATCCAAACAGGCAAAAATGAAGGAGCTTTTAAAAATTTATGGGGCACAGTTTCTAAACTGCTACTTTTTCTATCCGTAACAAAATTTGAAACACTGCTACCGGAATCAATTACTTTACCTTCAAGAAAATAAGTTTTATTTTTTTCCAACTGAGCAGCAAATTCACCTGCTTTGGCCTCAGAAACTTTACCATTGGCATGGGTTATATAAGCGCTGTTATAAATTCCCCAGTCACCATCACCCGAAACCTGGCAACCTATCCGCCCCACAGCGTAAGAGATCATCATAGCAGGTACAATGGCATCAACAAGGTGTACTAATTTAATATTTTTTTTGATGGCATACACACAAATTGCAATACCGGCAGCTATAAGTCCTCCATAAAAAGTTAGGCCGCCTGCAGAAAAAAGCCTTTCTATTGGATGCTGTATAAAATCATCCCAGTTTTCTAAATTGTCGAATAATTTGGCGCCCAAAATTCCAAAAACAAGGGAGATAATTACAATATCCCCCACCCGGTCGTGTGGCCAGATGCGGATACCTCTCTGCTCTGGTTCCTTTAATTTTTGCTTGTTTTTTTCCCACCATTTAAGACCGGTTATAATAAGTGCAAATAAAATTCCACCGGCAATACTTCCTTGTGAAGAA
This sequence comes from Ferruginibacter sp., assembly GCA_031392305.1. Lineage (GTDB taxonomy): Bacteria > Bacteroidota > Bacteroidia > Chitinophagales > Chitinophagaceae > Ferruginibacter. The sequence continues at coordinate 23,940 of JANMVB010000165.1, read as the reverse complement.
AAGATATATTCCTGTGCGGTAAGCTCATCCGGTTTGCTAAAAAATAACCCTACCAGTTTATAGCCAAAAGCAAAACCAACCACTAAATTTACCAGGAGATCAAAAAAAGAAGCAGGCTTACCCACTGTTATAAATTCCTCACGGGGAAACAACAACCCCTGCTTTTCCTTACGCTTTAATTCACTTGTAATAACGATGGCAGCCACCACAAAACCCATTGCTACCATTAAACCAAAAGTGTTTAAAAAACCCATTACTTTCCATTCTACACCAAACCAGTCTTTAAAAACGTAATATAAATTGGGATACATATTTTTATTTAATGAAATTAAAATTAAGTGCTGCAAGATATTCATTTATAGTCATTCAACCTGCTGCATTACGTTAACCAAATGAATGGAAATTATTTTGGTACAATAAAATTCATAGCCAACTTTCACAGTCCTAATTTAAGTTGTATGCTTGAATATTTCTTTTTTAAAAATGATTGCACAGGCTAAGAAGCAATGTGGATCATCGTTGTGTCACTCACTTGTACCACATACCTGTGTGGAGCTTTATCCAATTGATAACAAAAAAAACTTTCCCCGGCTACAAGGGGCAAAAGTGCAAGGGTGCTTCATTAATAAAGTAAAAGTGATAAGGTGGAAATAGTTACTAATTGGTATAACGTACAAGTGAGTGACACAACAATGTTGACCAATGACCCTATGCCCGTTAACAAAGAATAAAATAATAGAACATAAAAAAATCCTGTAGCCAAGGCTACAGGAAATATACTTACCCCCAATTATTTTGTTTAATTACAATACTGTTCAAATGCACCGATCAGGTTTTCGGCAATCATTTGTGCACTGCGGCCTTCAATATTATGCCTTTCAATAAAATGGACCAACTCGCCATTTTTGAATAAAGCTATAGAGGGTGATGAAGGAGGATATGGTAACAAATGTTCACGGATTTTTTTTACCGCATCCACATCAAATCCGGCAAAACTGGTAGCAAGCTGGTCTGGCTTTTTTGCACTGTTATGCACAGCCATTAATACTCCGGGCCTTGCAGTACCGGCACTACAGCCGCATACTGAATTTATTACTACCAGGGTAGTTCCCTCTTTGGTAATTTTTGTTTCTACTTCACCGGGGGTTAACATTTCTGAGAAACCATTCTCTGTTAACTCTTCTTTCATCGGTATTACAATTTCTGATGGATACATAGTTATTTTTTTATAGGGTACAAATTTACAAACTTGATTTCAATATTCATCGAAGCTTTTCAATGAATTGAAAATTTGAAAAATGGGTTGACGAAAAGCGACATAAAGTCGCATTACAGCACTATACTGCGCCATTGCGTCATTGAAAATCGAGTAAAGGGTCAATAAATCAGTAAAATATGGATTGGAATAGAATTTGAAAATTGTAAACCAAACAAAAATTTTAAAACAAAAAAAATATAACCCACTATGACACTCGTAAAAGTAAACAACCCCGTTACCAAAACCATTGATGGTTTTATGAATGAACTTTTTAATGATCTGCCTGCAACTTTTGGCAAATCCATCCGTCAGGATGTATTCAATTTTCCCCCGGTGAATATCGTGGAGAAAACTGATGGCTATCAGTTGGAAGTTGCTGCACCAGGTTTAGAAAAACCTGATTTCACCATTAAACTTGAAGGCAACCTTTTAATCATCAGTGCTGAAAAGAAAGAAGAAACAAGAAATGAAACTGATAAGGTTATCAGGAAAGAATTTAGCAGCAAAACTTTTAAACGCAGTTTTACCGTGGATGAAAAAATTGATGCAGCAGCAATTTCAGCAAAATATGAAAATGGTATTTTGAAAGTACAGTTGCCAAAGAAAGAAGAAGTGAAAGTTGTAGCAAAAGAAATTAATATTCAATAATCATTTTTTAGCCGATGCTTTTTGAAGAACGGAAGAGATAAATTCTATGATTACGGCTGGTTTTGGTTAATGAAAGGCCATCTCATTTTTGGGATGGCTTTTTTTTATTCGTAAATGTGTAATTTTATCTTTTAAGATTCAACCCTCACTATGAGTATAAAAAGAGTAATTGTAATAGCCTGGCTTTTTCTTTTGTCGATAACTGGATTTTCTCAAATTAATATTGATAGCGCAGTTAAATTCATCCATCCTTCAGACTCTGTTTTAAGAATTAAAAACATCAATCCTTATTTTACGCTGCATGTAGATTCTACACTGAAATATGCTTTTGAAATAAACAAAGACCAGTCGCAGTATTATTGGTTTTTAAAAAATTCGCCTGTTGGGTTAAAGATCAATAAAGACAATGGCCTGCTTACCTTCAAGGCAGAAAAATCTTATTTTCTTTCGGGCAGGTTAAAGTATGATTATGAATACAAGGTTAACATAGGGTTGCAAAATCTCAACGATCCCACAGATCGAATTGATACATCTTTTATGCTATTGTTTTACAACACAGAAATTATCCCCTCTAAAATAAAACCTTCTGTTACCAGTTCAATATTTATAGAAGAAGGTGATACCATCAGTTTTAAACTGCAATGCGAAAATGGTAGTTTCCCAATTGAAGAGATTACTTATTTCAGCAATTACCAGGCTAAATCGTTAACACCGGTAAATAAATGTAATGATGATTTTACCTGGTATGCACCTTTCGATTTTGTAAAAGAAACAGATAAAGACAAACAAAAAATACTTGAGTTAGTATTTGTAGGTACCAATAAATTCAACAACCGGGATACTGCTAATATAAAAGTATATGTAAGGGAAAATATCAATTATCCGCAACGGGTGATGGAGTTTGAAAAACTTAGAACGGATGTACTACAATATGTGGTGCAATTGAAAAGCAGTTTCAGGATAGTAGATCAAAAATTAAAGAGGGTTAAAAAAACCCGGACAGGCTTCGACCTGGGGTCTGCTGCTACCGGACTGGGTGGCACTGTTTTTTCATCGATGGCAAATACAGATCAAAAAACAGTGGGTAAAATTCTTCCGAGTGTTGGTGTTGCATTAGTACCTGTAAAAGAAGCTACCGCACCCAACAACAGCTCCGATCAAAATACCGCATCACTCATAAGAAACAGTATTAAGAGATTGGAATACCTGATTGCAGACAATACATTAGTTGGCGACAGAGACCCGGAGATTTTAAATAAAACACGTAAGCTAAAAGACGAATTAAAGCAGATGCAGATTCAACTGATTGATATACCCATTGCAGATGAAAACTTGAGTAATAAAGAATTGGATGATTATTTCAATAATCCCAAAGTAAATAAAAAATACAGGGTAAAGCAGTAATTTATTCGCAACCATCTTTCCGCCTGGTATCAATAATAAAGTGAATTTTCCAAACATTGCCCAGCTTAACCAACTGAAATGAGTTAACGCCGCAATGGCTGAATTTTCCATTAAAATAAAATTTGTAGGGAGTCCATACGGAAGCAAGTGTGCCATCAATTTTTACCGTTTCAAATACAATTTGCTCATCAGCAGCACCGGGTTGTTGCTTTCCCACAAAAGCTATAAATGCTGCGATACTTTCATCGGAAATGGATATGTCTCCATTTTTGTTTTTAATCGTTTGCAATATTGCCGTGGTAGAAAGCGTGCTCTTTAATAAAACCGTATCCGCCTTTTTCATTCCTTCAAAAAAATGGGTGATAGTTGCTTTTACACTCTCCTCTGCAGTCTGTGCATTCACCATTACAGCAGTTGTCAACAACAAAAAAATCGAAACAAGTTTTTTCATACTATCTTTTTTAAAGGTGTTTGCAATTTTATTTACAATATTAGTTAAAATAAAAAAGTGGCGATATGCCACTTATAACAAAAGTTTTTTTCAGGTTTTTTAATACCCCAATATCTTCAACATACTTTGAGCAGTTTGCTCTTTTGCATATACCCAATCTACCAATTTGCCATTCTTGTCATGACCAACAATAATATGTTTTGGAGAAGGGATGAGGCAATGCTTAATACCACCATAACCACTTATCTGGTCCTGGTAAGCACCTGTGTGAAAAAAGCCCACATACAAAGGCTCGCCATTCGTAAGCTTAGGTAAAAACACTTCATTAATATGTTCTTCAGAGTCATAATAATCATGGCTATCGCAGGTAATACCACCCAGCGTTACCCGCTGGTATTCCTCTTTCCATTTATTGATGGGGAGCATCAAAAACTTTTCACCAATACCCCAGGTATCTGGTAAGGTTGTTATAAAAGACGAATCAATCATGTACCAAATCTCCCTGTCGTTCTGCATTTTTTCACCAATCACACTGTAAATATGTGCCATGCTTTCACCAACTGTATAACTGCCAAACTCGGTAAAAATATTTGGCATCTGCACCTTGTTTCTTTTGCACGCCACTTTTATATTTCGCACAATTTCATTAATCATAAACTGGTAGTTATAATTAAAACCCAGCGAATGCTTAATAGGAAAACCGCCACCAATATTGATAGAATCCAGTTCAGGACATATTTTCTTTAACTGGCAGTACAGATTAATTACTTTATTCAATTCACTCCAGTAATAAATATCATCTTTAATACCCTTGTTCAAAAAAATATGCAGCATCTTCAGTTGAAACTTATGCTCCATTCCTTCAATTTCATCTACATAAAATTCAAGTACATCCTTTGCCCGCATGCCCAGGCGTGAGGTATAAAAAGGAAAATTTGGTTCTTCTTCTGCCGCCACCCTTATCCCAAGTTTAAAAGGAACTTTTACAGATTTATAAGCCTTTAATTCTTCCTTATTATCCAGTATAGGAATTACATTTTTAAACCCGGTATTTAATAAACGTGCAATCCTGCTGGTATAGGGCTTTTGCTTGTAGCCGTTACAAATGATAAAAGTTTCTTTGTTGATCTTTCTTCGGGAGTACAACTTGTTTACAATATCAATATCGTAAGCATAAGAAGTTTCCAGGTGAATATCATTTTTTAAAGCTTCTTCCACAATAAAAGAAAAGTGCGAACTTTTGGTGCAGTAGCAATAGTTGTACTTCCCTTCGTATTTGTGTTTTTTAAATGCCGTGGCAAACATATCTTTTGCCTTTTTAATTTGCATACCAATTTTAGGCAGGTAGGTAAGTTTTAGCGGCGTGCCGTACTTATCAATTAAGGCTTTTATATCCTGGCCGTTATATTGCAAATACTCATTTTTAACCTGGAAATCTTCCTGTGGAAAATTAAAAGTTTGATCTACCAGGTCGGCATAAGTATTATTCATATTATTTATTTCCTTCAATGGAGTATATTTTAATTGTGCAAATGTAATTCAATGATACATTCCTTTCATAAAAAAAACCGGCTGCGACATCGTCACACCCGGCTCTGCTCGGCAATGGTCAATGGTAAATCAGCAATCGTGAAAATATACATCCACACATTTATTCACCATTCACGTTTTACTATTAACTATCAATCATCAACCATCAACCTATTTCACCTGCGCAATAAGGCTCTTAAAGCTTTCAGGCTCATTCATGGCAAGGTCAGCAAGCACCTTACGGTTAATATCAATATTTTTTGTAGCTAATTTATGAATGAATTCACTGTACGTAAGGCCTTCAGCTCTTACAGCAGCGTTGATACGTGCAATCCACAAAGTGCGGTATTCACGCTTTTTTAATTTGCGGCCAACGTAGCTGTACGTTAACCCTTTTTCCATTACATTTTTGGCAACGGTATATACGTTTTTACGTTTACCATAATAACCTTTAGCGGCTTTTAATACCCGCTTTCTCCGGGCCCTTGATGCTACTGCATTTTTTGAACGTGGCATATCTTAATAATTTTGAAATGTTAGTGTAGAATAGTAATTGCGTTGGGTACTAGTTGTATTAACCCTTAAGGCGCAACAAACGAAGTACGAAATCATGGTTGGTAGAATGTACCACCCCATCTTTTCTTAAATTACGCTTACGCTTCTTTGTTTTCTTAGTTAAGATGTGGCGTTTAAATGGCTTTTGGAAGGTAATTAAACCTGTACCGGTAACTTTGAAGCGCTTTTTTGCGCTTGAGTTTGTTTTAACTTTTGGCATTTAATAACTTATTATAGTTACTCCCTGCTGGCGTCCCGAACAGACGGGAACTTATGGAGCCTTGTGGGAAATGTTCAAAAAAGAAATCTCTTTTTCGGGCGGCAAAGGTAAGGAAACAAATATTATGTTTTAAAAATTTTTAGGTTGTTTTATAGTAGTACCAAAAAAATACCGTATCACCTGCCATCACCTCTCTCGTTTATCGCCACCAATAAGCATTTGGGGCTACCAACTTCAGCACCCCTATCAGCTTTGATTCTGGCTATCCGTTGCAAGTACGGCACAGGCCCACGCACAAATCCTCACCGGGCTTTCCACTGCTATCCGGCAGCCATTAAGCGATTGTTTTTCAATTTGGCTTTACCTGCAATATAAATTCATAAAACGCAATTAAAGTTCCCAATTGGTATCCGGTACAAGAGGGCGATGCAACGATGCTGCCTTTTGCTTCACAGCCCGGACAAAAAATTTTACTCACAAACTTATCCTTTTCGAAGTATAGCTAAGATGAAGATTTTGAATTGCATCAATCCTGTTTCTTTACAGTGATAACAACCTGCTTGGATGTAGGTGTATTGCTTTTTTCGGCTACACTTGTTATGGGCACCAATACATTTGTTTCAGGGAAATAAGTGGCAGCACAACCTTTGGGAATGGGGTAAGCAATTGCTTTAAATGTATGAGCTACCCTTTCTATACCATCATGGTTATTATACAAATCAACCACATCATATTCGATAATTTTTCTGCTGTTCATATCGGCCTGGTTCATTAATATTACCCGCCGCTCATTATAAATACCACGGTAGCGGTCATCAAGCCCATAAATGGTAGTATTAAACTGGTCGTGACTGCGAATTGTCATCATCATTAGTTCATCCTCCTTTACAGGCAAGCCGCTAAAGGTTGCTATATTAAAATGCGCCTTTGCAGAAGGTGTATCAAAATTTCCCTCCCGGTTGCAATTGGGCAGGTAAAAGCCACCGGGTATCCGTATGCGTTCATTGTAATTTTCAAACCCCGGTATGGTGCGTTCAATATCATCTCTTATTTGGTCATACTCATGGGCATATTTATCCCAGTTAATTTTACTACGGCTACCCAGCGTGGCTGCTGCCAGCCTGCAAACAATAACAGGCTCACTTAATAAATCTTTACTCACAGGCGTTAACATCCCTTTAGATGCCTGCACCACACTCATCGAATTTTCGCAGGAAACAAACTGCGCTGTACCGTTGATGATATCTTTGTCGCTGCGGCCGAGGCAGGGTAATATCAACGCCTCTTCTCCATGCACCAAATGGCTGCGGTTAAGCTTGGTAGAAACATGCACGGTAAGTTTGCATTTTCTTAATGCTGCTGCAGTGTAGCTGGTATCAGGTGTTGCAGAAAGAAAATTTCCACCCATGGCAAAAAATATTTTTGCTTTACCCTCATGCATGGCTTTAATACTTTCCACCACATCATATCCATGTTGCCGCGGCGGTGAAAATTTAAAATTGGTTTGTAATTTATCTAGAAACTGTGGCGATGGTTTTTCATAAATTCCCATGGTGCGGTCGCCCTGTACATTGCTATGTCCCCGCACCGGGCAGGTACCAGCTCCGGGCTTGCCAATGCTGCCTTTTAGTAAAAGCAGGTTCACCACTTCTTTAATGGTATCCACTGCATTTTTATGTTGGGTAAGGCCCATTGCCCAGCAGGCCACGATCTTTTTTTTGTGTTTCAGTATTTGAGCAGTTTCATGTAACTGTGCCCTGTCAATACCACATAATTTCACCAGCTCATCCAGGTTGAGTTGCTGCAGGTGTTTCAGAAAATCCTGCAAGCCAAGGGTATTGTTATGCATAAATTCATGGTCAAATATTGAGCCCGGGTTTTGTTGCTCTTCTTTTAAAAGCAATAACTGAATGGCCTGTAGCAAAGGCATATCACCGTTTATTTTTACCTGCAAAAAAATATCAGTGAGTGCTGTACTAATTCCCATCAAACCTTTTACCTGCTGGGGATTTGTAAACCCCATCAGGCCTGTTTCGGGCAAAGGGTTAATGCTTATAATAATAGCTCCATTGGCTTTTGCTTTTTGCAACGCAGTAAGCATGCGGGGGTGGTTAGTGCCCGGGTTTTGGCCAAGTATCATAATCACTTCTGCTTCGTATAAATCTTCGAGCTTTACGGAGCCTTTGCCAATGCCCAGCGATTCTCCTAATGCGATACCACTGCTTTCGTGGCACATATTGCTGCAATCCGGTAAATTATTTGTGCCATACTCCCTCACAAAAAGCTGGAATAAAAATGCTGCTTCATTACTGGTGCGACCGGAAGTATAAAAGACTGCTTCGTCCGGATTGGCAAGTTCATTTAAAGCAGTTGCTATTTTTTTAAAAGCAGCATACCACGAAACCGGCTGGTAATGCGTAGCACCTTTTGGCAAATACATCGGCGCTGCAATACGGCCTTTTTTGCCCATTTCATAATCGCTTAATGCTGCTAAATCCTGTACTGAATTCTTTGCAAAAAAAGCTGCTGGTAGCTTTTTGGTGGTAGCCTCTTCAGCCACTGCCCTTGCTCCGTTTTCGCAATATTCGCCAATAGATGAACGCTCATCATCCGGGTCTGGCCAGGCACAACTCGGGCAATCGAACCCATCTTTTTGATTTAGTTTGGATAAAGCTTTTAACCCACGTACCACCCCTGCTTCTTTGAATGCCATTTTTGCACTGGATAGTATGGCAGGCATACCTGCAGCGGATTGCATGATTTTGCCCCGCTTAAGTTTTGAAAATTTTTCGGGGTTCTCTGCACCAGGCATGTTTGAGTTTTCAGTGCTCATAAATTTATTTTTTTCTACTATTAAACGAATTAGGCGAATTGCACGAATTATAAATTCCAGTATTATTCTATTGCTTGTGAGCTGATTTTGAAATACTCCTAAAACAACTTTTTTTTACCCGGCTGTGAAGCCCTGGTCATCATCGTTGTGTCACTCACTTGTGCAGAATACCAATGTGGATCTTTACCCACCTTATAATTAATCGATCATAAAAAAATATGCATTAATTAATTTCAATTCGTGCAATTCATGTATTCAATTCGTGCAATTCGTGTTTTCAATTCGTGTAATAAATTCGGGTAATTAATCCAAGTAATCAATATTCTATCCGCTCTTCACCGCAATAAATATTAAACCGTTGCTTCTTTAAAAAGCCTACCAAAGTCATCCCCATTTCTGCTGCTAGTTTTACGGCCAGGCTTGATGGAGCGCCAATGGCAACAACTATTTTTATACCTGCCATAGCTGCTTTCTGAATCAATTCGAAACTTGCCCTGCCACTTAATAATAATATGCAGCTATCAAGTGGCAGTGTTTCATTTAATAAAGCATTGCCAATAACTTTATCCAATGCATTGTGTCTGCCTACATCCTCCCGAAGCGTTTTAAACTTTCCGGTAACATCGAATATTGCGGCAGCATGCAGGCCGCCGGTACTTTCAAAAACTGCCTGTTGCGCCACCAATGTATTTTGCAAATTGTATAATATTGCAGCAGGCAACCGGATGCTATCTGTTGAGTTTTTATAAATAGAAACTGTCTTAATGCTTTCGATGGAAGTTTTGCCACATACCCCGCAACTGGAAGTAGTATAAAAATTCCGCTCTGTATTGTTAAGGCCGGGTTGTGCGGTTTTACCGAGCGTAATCAAAATGGTATTATTTGTAAGCTGTTGAAAATATATATCAGCCAACTGATTTTTTCGCCGGATTATCCCTTCGGTAAATAAAAAACCTATAGCCAGTTCTGCATCATTGCCTGGGGTACGCATGGTAATCGCAATGGTTTTTAGCACGGCTGTAGTATCATTTGTATAACTTAACTGTATCTCCAGTGGCTCCTCTACTGCCAGTTCATCCTCAGCATCTATAAGCTGGCCGACGCTGCATTTCTTTATTTTCAACTTTGCTATTGATACATTTTCCATTTATCAAATTTAGTGGCAATGTGCTTATAACTTATCCAATATGTACAACCATTTTTATTGGCAAATTGTTTTCCTGAATTTAAATGGGAATGGCGTGCTGATAAATATTGTGGGTAAAGCTGCCCATAGATATTTAGTACAAGAGTGCGACGCCCATGAAGTTAATTTGAAATACTACGGCCTGGACAACAAAAAATATAGTTGTAAAGAAGATAGTGACCAGGCCTTATGCCCCGGCAACAAAATTGTTTTTTAATTTGAGACAAACTTTTATAATTTCAGGCAGCGCATTATTTTATAAAGTTGTCCTTGATATTTATGGTGAGGTAAACCATGTTAGTTTTTTTTGTTCTTAAAAAGAATGCAATTGTTATTACCTTATTGATTGTTTGCTACGATGAAAAAAAATATTCTAAATGCTGTTGCTATTGCTGAACTCCAGCAGCGTATTGCTGAGTATGAAGATGAAGTATCTTACAAGCAATTATTTTTTCATTTTTTTCTTCCACTAAAAAGTTTTTCATTTTCAATCACAAAATCTAAGGAGCTGGCCGAGGAGATTGTGTCGGATGTTTTAATAGAAGTATGGGCCAGGAGAAAAACACTTTCCGAAATTGATGACCTGAAAATGTATTTGTATGTGAGCGTGCGGAATGCATCGCTGCGAAAGGTGCAACAACACCGCAAATCAGGTGTGTTGTCGCTGGATGAAGTGCAGGTGGAGTTTGCTTCAACAGATGAAAATGCAGAAACTATTTTAATAAACCGTGAGCTTTCTGAAAAGATAGAAACTGCTATACAACTGCTTCCCCAGCGTTGTAAACTGATATTTAAACTGGCAAAAGAAGATCACTTAAAATACAAGGAGATTGCTGCGTTACTAAATATAAGTGTGAAAACAATTGATCACCAGCTTGCCATTGCGCTTAAAAAAATTGCGGGGGTCCTGCATATTTCTTTGAAAAAACCTTCGTCGCAATAAATTTTTTATTTTTCTTTTTTTTCTTTAGGGGATTGGTAGTTTGATTGTCTCTTTATTATTACTTGCGTATGATAAAAGACAGAATCTGGACGCTGGTGTCCAGGAAACTTTCCGGCGAAGCAACTGCTTCTGAACTTGCTGAGATTGAAACAATCATCAAAAACCAACAGTACAACGAACTTTACCTGGAGGCCATTGAAGAGTACTGGAGTTTGCCATCTGAAAAAGATGATGAATTTTTAGAAGCTACCTATCATTTGCATTTAATGCGGTTAAAAGAAAAAGGCTTCGACCTGGAAGCTGACCGGGAAAGAGATGAAAACCAATCACTCGTTTTTGAAAATCCACAACCCGCCACCCGAAAAAAATCAAATATTAAATGGTATATTACATCAGCAATTATTTCCTCCTTTGCTATCCTTTTTTTTATTCTCTATAATATCGAAAATCCTCCAGGCACCCCATCCGATAATAAAAATGTTGAAAGCGTAGTATCTACCAAAAGTGGTTCCCGTACCAAAATACAATTGCCGGATGGCAGTTCTGTTTGGCTGAATGGAAGCAGTAAACTGGTGTACGATAATAAAACCTTTGGCGATAAGATACGCAGGGTAACATTATCGGGAGAAGCCTACTTTGATGTGGTAAAAAACACAGGCAAACCATTTATAATTCATACTGCTACAATGGATATAAAGGTACTTGGCACAGCCTTTAATGTAAAAGCTTATCCCGGTGAAAAAAATATAGAAACAAGTTTGATAAGGGGTAGCATTGAAGTAACACTGCAGGGGCGAAAAGGAACGATCATGATGAAACCCAATGATAAACTGATTGTAAGCAACGAAGCAGGGCTGGCTGAAAATAATATGGGTGCTACAAAAAAGGCAGTGGCCGCAGAGTTGGATTCTACAGTGATTTTAATGGGCCATTTAACCATTGCTAAAGATGAAACTACTATTGTTGAAACAGCTTGGGTAGATAACAAACTGGTATTTGATAATGAGCCGTTTGAAGCCGTTGCATTAAAGATGGAAAAATGGTACGGGGTAAGTATTCGGTTTGAAGACAACAAATTAAAATCAGCGCCGCTTACCGGTAGTTTTGAAAAGGAAACTATTGCAGAAGCGATGATGGCATTACAGCTTTCTACACCCGTGTTTAAGTATAAAATAATCAATCAAACAATAACAATTTTTAAATAATAACGATGTATGCAAACAGCCATTATAAATAACTCTTCCTGAAGTTCAGGTAAATAAAAAACGGGAAATGTTGGCGCATTTCCCGAATAAAAAAGGATAACATAAATAGAAACCGTAATTGCCGTTGGAAGGCCGGATTCCCGTTTTCATTAACCCCAAAATAAATATATGAAAAAAATTGAACGACTGCTTATTTTGAAAAAAAGAAGCATTTTTAAAATGTTACTGCTTATGAAATTTACGATTGCTTTCATATTGCTTGCAAGCCTGCAATTATCTGCCAAAACATTTTCGCAGGAGCGGATAACGATCAACCTGAAATCTGCTGATCTTAAAACTGCGTTGAAGCAGATAGAAAAGAAAAGCATCTTTCGCTTTTTGTATAATGATGAGATTGTTTCCTCTAATCAAAAAGTTAGTATCAATGCAGTTAACTTACCGGTACTGGAAGTACTGGATGGCATCTTTAGTGAAACCGAATTAACCTACCGTATTTTGAATAACAACCTGGTAGTAATTACTAAAAAAACTTTTGTTGTAAAAGATGTGAGTGTATCAGGTAAAGTAACTAACAGTGCCGGTGAGCCGGTGCAGGGAGTAACCGTTAGTGTAAAAGGTTCTGCTGCCGGTACTTCTACCAATACAACCGGCAACTATACCTTATCTGTACCTGATGGTGCTACGCTGGTTTATTCATCAGTAGGCTACGAGCCACAGGAAATTGTTGTGAATGGCCGTACTGAAATAAATGTGGTTTTAGTAACCTCGGCAAAAGAAATTGAGCAGGTAATAGTGGTAGGCTATGGTACTGCACGCAAAAAAGATTTAACGGGCTCTGTAGCTTCAGTTACAGGTGCAGAACTTGCCAAACAGCCCGTGCTTACTGCAACACAGGCAGTACAGGGTAAAGTAGCTGGCGTGCAGGTAATCAGCAGCGGCGACCCCAACGCTTTACCGGTTATCCGCATTAGGGGTACCGGTACAATGCTTGGTGGCGCCAATCCATTGTATGTAGTAGATGGTATTATCAATGATGATATTAGAAATATCAACTCAGCAGATATTGTAAGCCTCGACATTTTAAAAGATGCCTCTGCAACTGCTATTTATGGTATGCGTGCCGCCAACGGAGTGGTTTTGATAACCACCAAAAAGGGAAGACCGGGCAAAATGCTGATAAACTATGATGCATCATTTGGCGTAAAAGAAGCCACCCGCCTGGTGGACATGGCAGGTGCAAAACAATATGCTGGGTATGTAAATGAAGCTAGCGTGTATTATGGAAGTGGCGATAGTATTGTTACCCAGGCCACTTTACAAAATGGTGGTAATACCGATTGGTATGATGAAATATTAAAGAAAGGTTTTTTTCAAAATCACAATCTTTCTTTATCAGGCGGTAGCGATAAGATCAATTATTTTTTAAGTGCCGGATACTTATCTGATGAAGGTATTATCAGGACAAATAATTTCAACCGCTTTACCATCAGGAGCAACAATGATTATAAGATCAGCAATAAATTTAAAGTATCTACACTGCTTTCTTATAGCCGTTCGGATGTAAGAAATATCGACCTGGGTGCTTTTAATGTAGCCTATCGTGCGGCTCCTTATGTGGTAGCAAAACAAAATAACTTATACGGCAATACCTCTTTATCTAACAATGTGGGCAACCCAATTCTTGACCAGGATAAAAACAATAACTCTGGTAAAGGCGATCGCTTCCAGGGTAATATAGTGGGTGAATATAAGCCCATCACCTGGCTTACTTTACGCACAAGTTTTGGTGTAGATAAAAACAATTTCAGGAGCGTAAACTTTGGTTATAAATATGCCAATGCAGGGCCAAACAATGTCTTTCTCACCTCTGGCAGTAACCAGTTAAGAAATAACAGTACGCTAACTGTTGAAGAAAGCCAGGGTAACCGCTGGGTATGGGATAATACTGCCACTATTGTTAAGAAATTTGGCGACCACAATTTCAACTTGCTGGTGGGAACAACAGCGGAGGAAATAAAACAGAATAAAATTGGTGGTAGAAGGCTGGATGTCCCGGAAGATGAAGACCAGTGGTATTTAAATGCGGGATCTACAATTGGTGCTACCAATGTAAATGATGGTGATAAATCTACCCGTAGCTCTTACCTGGGAAGATTGAATTATAATTTTAAAGACAAATATTTTTTAACAGCTACCGGCAGGTACGATGCTACGTCACGCCTGCCAAAAGATAACCGGTGGGGCTTTTTCCCATCAGTGGGTGTTGGCTGGGTTATCAGCAGTGAGCAATTTATGGAGAATCAAAAAACATTTGATAATCTAAAATTAAGGGCCAGCTATGGCAAAGTAGGTAATGATGGAATACCAAGCAATGCATTTACATCGCTTGCAACACCTAATCTTCCCTATTTTATTAACGGAGTAGAAGTACTAAACTTCAGGCTTGAACAATTGTATGACCCCCGGATTAAATGGGAGGTTACTACTGAAGTAAATATTGGCCTCGATTTCGGCTTGCTGAAACGGAGGTTATCCGGTACTATTGATGTATATGACAGGAAAACAGAAGATGCCCTGGTACGTATAAAAACGCCTACGATTTTAGGTGATGATGAGTACATCACCAATGCCGCAACCTTTACAAACAAAGGGGTAGAACTTGGTCTAAACTGGGCCGACAATATCAGCAGGGATTGGAAATATAATTTTGGTGGCAATGTTGCCTTCAATAAAAACAGGATTGAAAACTTAAACGGCGGACAGGCAATTCCTGATGGTAATGTTGGTGGAAAAGGTACTACTACTTTATCTGACAATGGCCAGCCAATTGGCAGCTTTTATTTATGGGAAGTAGATGGCATTTTTCAAACGGCTGCTGAAATTGCAGGCTCTGCACAACCCGGCGCCAAACCCGGCGACCTGAGGTACAGGGATGTTAATGGTGATAAGCAAATCAATGCAAGTGACAGGGTTTTTCAGGGCTCTTATCAACCTAAGGTTACTTATGGTATAAATGGAGGGGTAAGTTTTAAAACACTTGATCTTAGTATTGGTGGATATGGTACAAGTGGCGGTAAAATTTACAATGGTAAAAAAGCAGCACGTGGAGATTTCAGGGATAATATTGAAACTGAAATAGCCATCAACCGCTGGACACCTAACAATCCAAATACTACCGTACCCCGGGCAAATTTAAATGAGCTGGATGCTTCTACTTATTTTTTAGAGAATGGTGATTTCTTCCGCATCAATAACCTCACCCTTGGTTTTACGTTACCGGCAAATACACTGTCTGCATTAAAAATACAAAGCCTGCGGGTGTATGCAACGGTTCAAAACCTGGCAACCTTTACCGGTTACAGCGGATTCACCCCTGAAATAAACACCGGTAACACATTAGCCGGAGGTATTGAATCATCTATATACCCAACTACCCGAACATTTGCTTTAGGTATAAACGTTGGCTTATAATTTATTAACCGATTAATCATTAACAATGAAAAATAAAAATATAATCATCACTTCCACCCTTGCTTTTGTAGTTATGCTGGGTGGTTGTAAAAAGGACTTTTTAGAAGTAGATCCACAAGGGCAAACAACAGAAGTACTGGCACTTACTGACCCTGATGCTGCCGCTAAACTGGTTGGCGGGGTGTACAATTCACTTTACTTTGGTGGGTTCGATAAAACCACGGTAGGGTTTTTATGGGTGCTTGCCAACGATGTAGCCAGCGATGATGCAGACAAAGGAAGTACACCGGGAGATTTTTCACCTTTAGGGGAAATTGACAATTTTACGCATACTGCAAACAACTTCATATTCAACAATATCTGGAGCGGTCATTTCAGTGGCATTGTTGCTGCAAATAAAGCCATTGATATTTTAGGTAAAAGCTCCATAGATGCCGCTGCAAAAAACCGGTTGATTGCTGAATCAAGATTTTTACGTGGCCTTTATTATTTTGACCTAGTCCGCTTTTTTGGCGGGGTGCCTAAAATTATTACGGTACCATTACCCAGTGAAGGCAACAGCGATCCGTTGAATACCCGTGCTACTGCTGCTGAAATTTATGCGGTGGTGGTAGAGGATTTTCAGTTTGCTGTTGACAACCTGCCGGAAAAAGGAGATGCGGCTACCCAAACCGGAAGAGCAAACAAAGGCGCAGCACAAGCATACCTTGCAAAAGTTTACCTGTACCAAAAAAACTGGCAAAAAGTTTTTGACTTAACCAACTCTATTATTACTTCCAACAAATATTCGCTGGTAACTGATTACAATTACATCTTCAGGGAAAAGCCCGTTGGCGGCCAGGGTGGAAACAATAACAGCGAATCAATTTTTGAAGTACAAACCGGCATCAATGCAGGTGAAAATGCAGTAAGTCCTTTGTTCAGTAATGGCCAGGGTGCCAGGTCACGTGGTGGTTGGAACGATTTAGGATTTGGTTTTAACACGCCATCAGCCGACCTCGTTTCTGTTTATGAAACCGGCGATACCAGGAAAAATGCAACCATTATTTTTATAAACCCAACGGTGGCAGGCAATAGCCCCGGCACAATTTTGTGGGATGGTTTCCGCATCCCCAGCAAAGACTCTGTTGAAAATGAGCGGTATAGTTACAAACCTTACCATAGTGCCCTCGCTGAATCGCCGCAGGTAACAAATAATAAAGACACCAAACCTAAAAACATCCGCCTGATGCGCTATGCAGAAGTATTACTGATGTATGCAGAAGCAGCGGCCATGCTCGGTAATGCCGATGGTGCCATAAAATTAAATATGGTTAGGAGCAGGGCTAATTTACCGGCCACTACCCTATCGCAGGCCAATGTGTGGAAAGAAAGAAGAACTGAACTCGCCATGGAGCAAGACAGGTTTTTAGACCTGGTTCGACAGGGCAGGGCAGGCACTGTTTTAAGGGCCCATGGAAAAGCATTTATAGATGGCAAGCATGAATTGTTCCCTATACCACAGGCACAAATAGATTTAAGTGGCGCAAGGCTTATTCAAAATCCAAATTATAACTAACTACTAAAATTATTTTATTATGAAACCGAATTTGAAAAATATAATGCCGGCAGCATTGATATTACTGGCAACAGTAATGGCGGTTGCAGGATGTACGAAAGCCGATTACGGCGATGATTTTCCTGAAGGAGATGCACCACCCGTAGCAGGTGGCTTTACAAATTCATCAGAAGTTGCTGCTGCAAACCTTGTTGCCCACTTTCCCTTTGAGGGCAGTTTTGCTGATGCTAAAAATGCAGTTACAGGTGGTGTAGCCAGTGGCAATACCAGTTTTGTTGCAGGCAGAAAAGGCCAGGCTTATAAAGGTTCCTCCAACGGGTTCATTGTTTATTCTACTCCCGGGCCAATAGCTACGCTTACCAGTTTTACAGTTAGTTTGTGGGTAAACACCTCACGCCATGATGGTGGCGCAATGGGCCTTTTTGCATTGGGCAAACAGGATGGTTCATTCTGGGGAAATTTCTTTTTATTCGTTGAAGGACAAAATCCTGCAACGCCGGAAGAGATGTTTATGAAACTGCATTTCGAAAAAAACGATGCACCTTTTGTGGAGCATTGGCTGGAGCCTAACGGTGCCTTTAGGGCAAACGATATGTATGGAGCATGGAGGCATATTGCCTGGACTTATGACGCAGCAACTTCAAAAGTAACCTGGTTTATAAACGGACAGAAAAGAGCATTGCCGCCGGGTTCAGATACCCGTGTTGCAGATGGAAATGGCACGCCGTTAGGTCCATTAAAATTTAAAGATGCTACTAAATTTGTAATCGGCGGTTTTCAAAACAATGCCGGTGCACCATTCAATAGCCCTGAACCATGGATGTTAAATTATACCGGTTTAATGGATGAATTCAGGATTTATAATAAAGCACTTTCCGAAATAGAGATCAGTGCCATCCAGGTGTTGGAGCGCCAGGGCAGATAATTATTATTTTAAGAGATCGTAATAACAAGTCGCCACCGGCCTGTTATTTTCCAATACCGTTTATGAGGTTGCCTGGGGTACAAAAGTAACCGGCAACCTTTTTTTGTTGCAAAGCATTATTGAAATTTTATTTTTTTTGTGTGACAAGCAGCAGCGCCCTGATTGATCTTCAGTGGCGACGCTCCGTTCGAAATTTGTTTTTCAATTAAGCATATAAATCACAGTCGCTCAAAATTTCATTGCAATCAATCAACGCATTTACCTGAATTGATTTTTTGTGGGTAGTGACCAAATAGTAACTCTTGAATTTCTACACATAACTTGATTAAAGATCCACATAGGTATGACGTACAAGTGAGTGACACAACGATGTTGAACAGGGTTAAAATGCTTGTTCAAAAAAAATGATTGCTAAAGCTTTTAAAAAATAATAAATGAATTCAACATCCGGTTTTATTTCTTTGATATGCTTGTCTGCGCTGTTATTTAGCAGTTGCAAAAAAAATACAACCACTCCCCCGCCTCCGGTTACACCACCGGAAGTTTTTAATTTTAAAGACCTCAAAGTTAACAATGCCGTTAAGGGTTCGCCGGTGTACAATGTAAATTTTGCGCCGGAAGTTAAAGTGTCTTTTTCTGCAAACGTTAACCGGGCAACGGTGGCCGGCGGCATCACTTTAAAGAATGTATCCGGGGCAGATATTGCCTTTGCTGCGACTTATGAAAATGGCGACAGTACCGTAATTCTGAAGCCTGTGCTACAACCCATCACAAAGTACACACTTGGTTTAAATAGCAGTTTAAAAACACAACGCAACACCACACTATCAAATGGTACCAGTTATGTTTTTGTAACGCATATTGATTCGACCGATAAATTTGCGGCACTTACTGATGATGGATTGCTTGATAAAGTACAACAACAAACCTTTAAATATTTTTGGGATTTTGGCCACCCTGTTTCGGGCATGGCGAGAGAAAGAAACAGCAGCGGCGACCTGGTAACCAGTGGTGGTACCGGCTTTGGTATTATGGCAATTGTTACTGCGGCTAACCGCAACTTTATCACCAGGCAACAAGGCGCTGCAAGGGTTTTAAAAATTGCTGATTTTTTAATAAATAATTGTACCCGGTATCATGGTGCTTTTGCACATTGGATAAATGGTGCTTCGGGTGTCACCATCCCCTTCAGCCCCAATGATAACGGCGCCGACCTGGTAGAAACTGCTTACCTGATGCAAGGCCTCATTACTGCCAGGCAATATTTTAATAGTACTGATGCTACAGAAACTGACCTCAGGAATAAAATAAATACGCTGTGGAACGGAGTTGAATGGAACTGGTTTCGCCAGGGTAACAAGGATGTACTTTACTGGCACTGGAGCCCCGACAAAGCCTGGGCGATGAATGCAACAATCAGCGGATGGAATGAGGCATTGATCACTTATGTATTGGGTGCATCTTCCACAACTTTTGCCATACCAAAAGTTGTATATGATAATGGGTGGGCAAGAAATGGCGCTATGAAAAACAATAAAGTATTTTTCGGCTCACAGTTACCGTTAGGCCCCGATTTGGGTGGCCCGCTTTTCTTTGAGCACTATTCTTTTTTAGGCATTAATCCCACGGGATTGAATGACGCTTATGCCAGCTACCAGTTACAAACTATCAATCATACAAAAATAAATTATGAGTATTGCAGGGCCAACCCAAGGCAATGGTATGGTTACAGTAATATATGCTGGGGACTTACCGCCAGCGATGTGCCCAATGGGTACCATGCAAGCGCACCGGGTAACGATGATATCGGTGTAATTGCTCCCACGGCTGCAATATCCTCTATGCCCTACACACCTGTAGAATCTATGCAGGCATTGAAATTTTTTTATTACAAACTGGGTGATAAGTTATGGGGCGATTATGGTTTTGCAGATGCATTCTCCTTGCATGAGTCGTGGTTTGCAACCTCCACACTTGCCATAGACCAGGGACCAATTATTATTATGATTGAAAATTACCGCACAGGTTTGTTATGGAATTTATTTACCAGTGCGCCGGAAATAAAAACAGGAATGAAAAATCTTGGATTTACTGCACCCTATCTTTAATTTTAAAACACCAATAAACAATGTGATGAAAAAATATTTCATACTGCTGTTATCCCTCACTTATTTATCGTGTGATAGCATTGGTCAATTAAAAAATCAGCAGGTTCAGAAGCCTGTCAGCAGGCCGGCAAACCTTTCTGACTCCGCATTATTAGATCTTGTGCAAAAGCAAACCTTCCGTTATTTCTGGGACTTTGCACATCCGGTAAGTGGCATGGCACGGGAACGCAGTAATGAATCATTTGGGTATGGGCATGAAGTAACCACCACAGGTGGCACAGGCTTTGGCGTGATGAGCATAATAGTTGCCACCGAAAGAAAATGGATTGGCAGGGATACGGCTGCAAAAATGCTGTTGAAGCTGGTTAATTTTTTAGCTAAGGCAGATGCATACCATGGCGTGTTTCCGCATTGGTTGAATGGTGCCACAGGCAAAACAATTCCTTTCAGCAGAAAGGATGATGGCGCCGACCTGGTGGAGACTTCTTATTTATTGCAGGGATTGCTTTGTGTACGGCAATATTTTAATGGCAATAATAATACAGAAAGGGAATTACGCAACCGCATCGGCTGGCTATGGAATGATATAGAGTGGGATTGGTTTACACGTGGCGGACAGGAAGTTTTGTACTGGCACTGGAGCCCCAACAATGGCTGGGCAATGAATTTTCCGGTACGTGGTTTTAATGAATGCCTTATCATGTATGTACTGGCAGCATCCGGCGAAAGGTACCCCGTTAGTAATTCAGTTTATCACCGCGGCTGGGCACAAAGTAATTTTTTTAAGAATGGCAAAACATTTTACGGCTATACCCTTCCGTTAGGCTTCGATTATGGCGGCCCGCTCTTCTTTTCGCAATACTCTTTTATGGGTTTAAATCCTATGGGTTTAAAAGATCAGTATGCAGATTATTGGGAGCAAAATAAAAATCATACGCTGATTAACCGGGCTTATTGCATTGATAACCCGAAGGACTTTAAAGGCTACGGAGAAAATTGCTGGGGCCTTACTGCAGGTGATACTTACAACGGGTACAATGCATACTCACCCACCAACGATGAAGGCACCATTACACCCACTGCGGCATTGAGTGCATTCCCTTACACACCTGAATATTCAATGAAAGCATTGAAACATTTTTATTACGATCTTGGCGATAAAATATGGAGTGAATATGGTTTCACAGATGCCTTCAACGAAACAAAAAACTGGTATGCTACTTCTCACCTCGCAATAGACCAGGGGCCCATAATTGTGATGATAGAAAATTACCGGAGCGGCTTATTGTGGAAGTTATTTATGAGTTGCCCCGAGATACAAAAGGGGTTGAAGAAATTAGGATTTGACAGCAAACAAATAAAATAAACTTCAATAAGCTTTTATGCCCGATAGTTCACAGATAAAAATAGATGCGAAAAGTAAAACGCAAAATACTTACGACGCAATTGTAATTGGCAGTGGCATCAGCGGCGGCTGGGCCGCAAAGGAATTGTGCGACCATGGTTTAAAAACGCTGGTATTAGAAAGAGGAAGAGATGTAGAACATATTAAGGACTACCCCACCGCAAATTTAGCTCCGTGGGAACTGCGCCACCGGGGATGGAGTACTGCTACGGCTATCAAAGAAAATCCGCTGATCAGCAGGTCATCCGGCTTTGGTGAAGACACCGAACATTTTTTTATAAAAGACAAGGACCACCCTTACGTGCAGGAAAAACCATTCGATTGGATCCGTGGTTACCAGGTTGGTGGTAAGTCGCTCACCTGGGGCAGGGCCTGTGCAAGGTGGAGCTCGTATGATTTCACCGCTCCGGGGAAATATGGCTACGGGCATGCGTGGCCGATAGCATACAATGATATCTCAAACTGGTACAGCTATGTCGAAAAATTTATTGGTGTATGTGGCAGTAAAGAAGGAATTGCATCCATGCCCGACGGCGAATTTTTAACGGCATACGAATTGAATGCAGTTGAACTGCACCTGCAAAAAGTGATCAAAGAAAAATTTAACCGGCACTACGTTTCAGGCAGGTGGGCTCATATTTCTGAGCCGCAGCAAATACATCTCGATCAGGGCCGTGGGCAATGCCTCAACAGAAATCTTTGTGTACGTGGATGCCCGCTGGGTGGCTATTTCAGTTCTGTTTCCAGCACCTTGCCCTGGGCAAAAAAAACCGGCAATCTCACAGTGAGGCCATTCTCTGTAGTGCATTCAATCATGTATGATGAAAAACTGGAGAAGGCCACAGGTGTAAGGGTTATTGATACCAACACAAAAGAAGTAACCGAATTTTTTGCAAGGATAATATTTGTAAATGCTTCCGCCTTAAACACCAATTTAATTTTATTAAATTCCATTTCAAACCGCTTCCCTAATGGCCTTGGTAATGATAGCGGCACCCTTGGAAAATACATTTGCTTTCACAATTACAGGGGAAAGATGAATGGGACAGTCGATGGTTTTACTGATAAGTATTACAAAGTAAATAAACCCGTAGAGTGCATCATTGCCAACTTTAGAAATGTAGAAAAAAAAGACGCCAATTTTTTTGGGGGATATACCATTTACTCCGGCGCCTATCGGGAAAGACTGAGTGAGCAAGGCGTTGAAACCAGCATTGGTGCTGCATATAAGGATGCCTTGTGCGAACCTGGCCCGTGGGGGGTGTACATGTATATGCAGGGCGAAACCATCGCAAAAGAAAGCAATCATGTAAGGCTGAGCACTGATAAAAAAGATCAGTGGGGCATACCCTTACTCGTTACCTCCGTTGGCTACGATGAAAATGATGATAAGATGGTAGCCGATTTTTTAGAGCAGGGAAAACTGATGATGGAAGCAGCCGGTGTGAAAAACATTGTTACTAACGATAACCATCAGCCGCCGGGACTTGATATACATGAGATGGGTGGCGTGCGTATGGGCAAAGATGCCAACACATCTATGCTGAATGAGTGGAACCAGTTGCATGCCTGCAAAAATGTTTTTGTAACAGACGGCGCCTGCATGACAAGCACCGGCAATCAAAGCCCATCTATTTTGTACATGGCCTTTACCGCAAGGGCGGTTGATTTTGCAGTGGAGGAAATGAAGAAAGGGAGATTGTGAATGAGTGAGAGTGAAGTTCATGGTTGATAGTTGATGGTTCATGATGTCAAAGTGCATGTCTTTTAAAAAATATTTGGGTACGAAAACATTTGAGTTTCAATTAAGCCCCGAAATTCGTCGGGATTTCGCAAAGGATAATTATTGAACGAACATTATATCATTGCTGAACATCGTTGTGTCACTCACTTGTACCGCATACCTATGTGGTACTTTAATTACGTTTTTTGTTTAATAACTATGAACCATCATCTATGAACCATCAACTAAAAACCATCAACCATTTATGCAACCAACAGTTGAACTTCAATTAAGCATTATTGCGAAAGTCTATCTGGGTTTTTTATCGGCACTTCGTTCAAAGGCGGTGCTGTTATTAAGCATTGGTTTGCTGTTGTTACTGCACCGGGTAAACGCATAGTACAAACAAAAAACATATTGCAATCCCATCAATATCGACTATGGTTACACACCTATCCCAAACTTTAGTGAATGGGGCCGCCACCGTGCCACTGCCGACCCGGTAATTGTAACTTAC
>JANMVB010000597.1:0-6836 GCA_031392305.1 Ferruginibacter sp. | reverse complement strand
CTGCAAAGTAAGGAAGGTCTTGCTCTTATAAACGGTACACAATTTATGAGCGCCTATGGGCTGCACAATTTGATACAGGCTGAACGTTTGCTGAAATGGGCCGATATAATTGCTGCGATTTCTTTTGATGCCTTTGATTGTATTGCCGAACCATTTCATGAAAAGATCCATTCCATCAGGGCTCACAATGGCCAGGTAGATACAGCGGCAAGGCTGAGGCAATTGCTGGCAGGCAGCCAGATTGCAACACAGAAAAAGGAACAGATACAGGATCCTTATTCATTTCGTTGTATACCACAGGTGCATGGTGCCACCAAAGATACCTTCGATTATGTGTTGGGTGTGTTTATAAAAGAGATTAACTCTGTTACAGATAATCCCAATATTTTTCCGGATGATGACCTGATTTTAAGCGGTGGAAATTTTCACGGCCAGCCGTTAGCGTTAGTACTTGATTTTTTAGCAATTGCCATGAGTGAAATTGCCAATATTTCTGAAAGAAGAACCTACCAGTTAATCAGCGGGCAGCATAACCTGCCCATGTTTTTGGTGAAACAACCGGGGCTTCATTCAGGTTTTATGATACCTCAATATACGGCCGCTGGTATTGTAAGTGAAAACAAACAATTGTGTACACCGGCAAGTATCGATTCCATTTCATCGAGCAATAACCAGGAAGACCATGTAAGCATGGGCGCCAATGCTGCCACAAAATGTAAACGGGTAATTGACAATGTAGAAAAAGTATTGGCGATAGAGTTACTCACTGCTGTGCAGGCGCTGGAGTTTCGCCGCCCGTTGCAAAGCTCTCCGCAGATTGAAGCAATAGTAACCGGGTTTAGAAAAAATGTAAGCTTTAATGAAGCCGATCGAATATTACATGACGATATGTTGAAAGCGATTCAATTTATCAGGGAATATGAGCTTGTATAATTTGCAGGGTTTTTTTTTAGCCCGGCAATTATGCAATGATTGGGCTTCATTGGCGTCGCACGTTTGAAAATTTGTTTTTCAATTAAGCTTTAATTGCGTTATGTTATTAACCGAAAAGTTTTTAAATAGCTGCCCTTCTATAAAGTGATGAAAAAATTCCACTATTGCGGCCTAATTACATTTCATTCAGCCTCTCGCTTTAATATTTTGTGATACAATTCCTTGTTGCCAGCTATCAGCTATTTTATTACAATGCAAACATTTCGGGCATCTTGTTTGTAATAGGAGATATAAATTATACTTTATGAAATTCATTATTTCCTTTTTAGCAGTTGGCATTGGTTTATCAGTCAATGCACAACATTTTATGAAAGACTCTGTAATGCCCGGCATTACCCGGAGCATTGGTGCCAGCTTTCAAAAATTTGACGGGCTTAACAGCAGGGTTGCCGGCCTGCCACAGTTTAAACAATTGAAAGAGCACACCGCCACGCTGGGATTGGGCTGGCTAAAGGAACGCAAACGGGTTATATCTGCCGGTGGTGTTACAATCGGTAGCAGCATGAGTGGTGATAAGGATGAAAAAAGCAGCACCATTCGTTATATTGGCGTAAATGCAGACTTGGGTTATGATGTAATTGCATCTGATAGAGTGATGCTTTATCCCCTTGCAGGGCTTGGTTTTCAAGGGTACCAGGCAATTTTTTACAAAGATAATTCGCAGGTGCCTTTTAATGATGTGTTGCAATCTCCCACTGTGCAAAACAGTATTAGTTCTGTGAGGTTTAATAATTCATTTTTTGTTTACCGCTTTGGTTTGGGATTTTCTGTGAAGTCGCTTAAACATCCTGAGAATTCAATTGGTTTACAGGCAGGGTACACAGGCAGCTTTAAAAGTCGTGCCTGGAAGAGCAATGAAAACCAGGCTTTGAGCAATGCACCGGAAGATAAAATAAGCCAGTTTTTTATTAGTCTTGTGCTTATCAGCAAACCGAGGTTTATGAAATAGGTAAACAGGCTTTGTATTTTGCAAAAAGGGTTAACATACAGATATTGGCTGTATATTAACCCATTTTTTTACTGCGATAATTAGAAATTGAACTATACCCGGGTATCATCAAACTCCTGGTCAAGTTCGTCTTTGTTACTCCAATCCTGTAAAGCTTCTTTGATTTTTTCTGCAATAGATTTGTGTTCCTCATTTTCTATTTTTTCTGACGGGTTCTTCTCCGGATTCACTGCCGCGTTTTGGTCTGTGTTTGCAGCCTTGCTTTCATTTTCGCCACCGGGGTAGTAAATAAAGTTTGTAGTAATTTTCATTGTATGGTATTTTAAAAGTTAGGAAAAAGAATGGCACTATAAAAATAACTATTTTAATTCACCGGATGAATTTTAAAGGATGCATTCCTTTTTGTAGCAGACTGGAAGGTCATCAACCCTTGCAGCTTTATATGAAACGCAATTAAAGTTCTCCAAAGATATTTGGCACAAGAGGGCGATGCAACGATGATGCCCATTGTTACAATGCCCGGACAAAAATTTTTTGTCTTTCAAATAAAGATATCAGCAAAAAGTGGGTTGGATATTTCTTGTTTATGGCAGAGTTATCTGCATGCCTTCCCGGGCAAGTTCGTATTTAAACTGGTAACTGTTATCTTTTTGAAATGTGGCAAAAACTTCATTGAGTTCTGTATCGGAGCGGTAGGGATCGTGGTGTGCGAATAATACATGTTTTACATTGGCCATGGAAGCAAACAGGGCCGCATCCTTCATGGTGCAGTGGCCCCAACCTTTTTTACATTGATATTCCTCAACCGTATATTGTGCATCATGAAAAAGTAAATCGGCACCTTGTGCAAGATCGATACCGGACACCCATTTATTGTTTGTGATGATACCATTTAGCCCAAGCGCCGGCTCATGATCGGGGATATAAGTAAATACAGATTTGTGGCCGCTTACACGGAACCCTACAGTAGGGCCGGGGTGAATTACGAAGGCTGATTGAATGGTAAAAGGGCCTATTTGAAAAATGCTGTTATCAATTTCATGCAGGGTAAGTTTACAGGGCAAATCCCGGAGCAGCACCGGAAATAGTGGTGGCGAAAGATAGCGGCTGAGCCTTGAATGTAGGGTACGGGAACTGCCTGCAGGGCCCCAGATATGAATCTCCATCTCCTCATCAAAAAGTGGTTTAAAAAATCCGAGGCCCTGTATATGATCGAGGTGCAGGTGTGTTAGCAGGATATCAATTCTTTTTGTTGCCAGTTCATTATTTACTACCAGCCTTTGTATGCCGGATCCGCCATCAAGCACCAATAGCCAGCCATCTTCCCACACATCAACGCAGGAAGTACTGCCACCATAATAAACTGTTTCGGGGCCGGTAGTGGGAATGGAACCACGTACCCCCCATAAATTAATTTTCATTCTTCGTTTGTTTTCCAGAAAATAGCAACAGCACCCAGCATTTTTCCTGTACGGCCAATGATGGGAAATGAGGTTACAGAAATTTTTTGATTTGTACCCTGCATACTTTCGATGTGAAAAGTTAAATGATAGGGAACGGCATTCTTCAAAGTTTTTACAAGCGGAAGCTCTTCCGGCGGTAATACCTGGCCTTGCTCATCCAATGGCTTAAAATCTGTTGACCATTGTTCTACCGGCATTTCGCCGGTATCTTCAAAACGTTTGCCCAAAATTTCTTCGGCGGGCTCATTATAAAAAATAAGGTTGCCTACTGTATCAGTTATAAAAACCGGTATCGACAGGCAATCGGCCAGTTGGCGGTTTAAAATTATTTCTATATCATACGCTGCCATACTGTTGAAATTTTACCTGCTTTTTATTTAATAATATCAGCCAGACAAAGTGCGAAATCTTTTGCAATCTTCCAAATAAAAAAGTCTTACATTTTTTACAACCTTTGATTTATTGGCGGAAAATTTATTATTATGTTACCCGTTTTCTCTTACTTGCTTTTACCCATTTGCTTTTTTTACAGGATGGGCAGGTATGGTGTTTGGCTGGCTGTAACTGGCTGGTGTAGCCGCAGAATATACAAGCATACATACCGGCTTCTTTAACTTGCTCCAGGCTTTGCTGCAAAGAATTTGGCATAATGGGTAAACCATATTTCACTTCTTCATCAGGATAATAAAATACACTGATATTGCCCGAGCTTTCTTCAATGGCTTCTTCTACCTGCCCCAACTGGGATACGCCATGCAGGCGCAATTCAGAAAAAAATTCATCTTCACCCAATGCTTCTTTTTTAAAATTATCAATGGAGAACATGCCATCTTTAATGAGGCAAACGGGTTTACCTTCTACCAGTAATTCGAATTTTTTATTTTTGCCGATGAGGTAAGTTACCAGTGAGTACAGGCTTATAATGATTGAAAACACCAGTAACGCAGGTAAAATGCCCACATCTTTATAAAACATGGGGTCGCCGGCTGCAGAGCCCAATCCGATAATTACAACAAGCTCAAAAACTGATAATTGTTTTACGCCCCGCTTACCGAGTACCCTAAGGCCGGTTACAATGATAACAAACATAATTAAAGTGCGTAGCATGGTTTCAGGCAAAAAGTTCCACTCTTCGCCGCCGAGCAATAATTGCTTCCAGCCAAACCCCGGAGCTACTTCTAAAATAATCATATAGAGGCGTTTATAAAATGTTACTTAAATATACATTTATTGCAAAGGTTTTTTAAAATAAATTTTTCGGGCATTTAAGTTGACAGATAAGGTAATTTGAATTCCAATTGGCAACATTTTAGAACATATAACCTTTAAGAAATTTAACCCAAACAGCTTCTTTTTTTTTATCGGATTTTACTATGAACTAGCGTATAAGTTGTGTGCCTGTGGTAAATGCCGTTTTCTTTTTTTACGAAAATCCAGGATTGCAAGGATTAATACCGGCATTGTAACAAACAACCACCAATACCAGTTTTCGTTTTTTATAAATGCAATTTTTACAATAAGGGCGTTGAGAAAAATGAAAATCGAAACCACTATCCCACTGGTAGAACATGTTTTATTTTGAGGCATGATTGAATATTTATTTTTTATTGAAAAGGAGATTTTAAAATGTTGAAGTGGTTGTGCTCACCGGTAGATTTTTTTTTAGCTTTAAATGTTTGAAGAAGATACTGCCACTTTACTAAATGTTGGAGATGATAGTACGCTTTGATGGCATAACAATTCAATACATATCTACAAAAAAAAATACGGGAATGAGCGCCCGGGGCCATCAGTGATAGTTATGCCGGGATCAACGTTTTAAAGTCTTTAAAACTGGAGAAATAATATAACTCAGAAGTAAATGGGAGAAATTCTGTAAATGAACATGTAAAACAATCACAGGTGTCAGGCACAAGGATATGTTTTAAAATTACTGAAGATTTAATATTTGACTTAAAGCCTGACATAAGGCAAACTTAGATAATTGTGCTAAATAAATTTGTTAAAAAGAAAAAGATTCCTAAATTAAAATGTGTGTGTATATATATTATCCACACATTAGAGCAATTAAATGAAAAGGCCCAATACCAGCCATATAATAAAATCCAATTGCAAAAAAAACTTATTTACTGTACTTTGTACTTTCACTTAAAATGATTCACCATGCCTGTAGAAATAAGAGAATTAGTAATAAAAGCCACAGTGGCACTAGACTGGGAAAATAAAACTGTGCAGGAAACAAATGAAAATATTGTTTGTATAAAATGGCCAGGAGAAAAGGCTATTGCAGTTTATGTGGAAGCGTATTTTAATCAATACAAAGAAAAAGAATTAATGTTTGATCAATCGAGGTTGAGGGCTTTCCTTTTAGAGTGGCAGGCTTCATTGATAAAATAATGATTAGTCGGGGAGCCATTCAGGCTGCCTTATTTTTTTCGCAATATTCTTTCAACCTTTCAGCCATCTGCATCATTTTCTCTGTTAGTGCTGCACTCACTTCTGGTGAAATATCTGTATCACCTGCATTCATAAAACGGCTTGCAAAGCTGCTGGTATCTTCGCCTGTTTTTTTAAAAACAAATTCATGTACCAGCGAAAGGTTTAATTCTATAATCTGGCAGCTTTCGGCATATATAATTTCATCTGTAGATAAAGTCATGCGCAGCGGGGATATGGTTGCCTGGAAGTCATCAAATGTACAATGGTGTATGCTACCAACAAATACATAGGGGGTATTTTGTTCTACTTTCTGCAGGCCTTGTAACCAGGTTGGCCGCTCTGGGATATTCATTATTGCCATATAAACATCCCGAAAACCGGCAGCTATTTCTGTCTCTAAATAAGCCGTATCATCCGTATGGTAATTTTGGGGGGCAGGCGGCTCAGGTACATTTTTTCTTGCTTCGTTAAGTAGGGTAAATTGGTAATTTATTTTGCCAATAGAAGCATATTCTTCTGAAGAGCTAAACCATTCCATTTTAGATTCTTCAGGAGAGTGAACCGCCTGGTCCAAAAGTTTTTCTGTCATTAAAAGGTATTCATTGTTATCAATACTGTTTTTTAATAACCGGTGTGCAACAATCATTTCAGCCCCTGATTGTTTTACAAAGCGGCCTATCTTCATTTCTGCCAACGGCCCATGGTGAACCACAAATTTGAGTGTAAGATCGCTTATTGACTGACAGGCACTGCAGGCGCAAATGGCATATTGCTGTAACCACTTCCTTTGAAAATGAAAGCTATTAAAAATTTTAAAACAGGTATCCATTATATCTTTTTTGGAAGGGGATGCTTCCTTTTTTATCAGCAAAACGGCATCGCCTTCAATCTCCGAAACTTCATACTCATCGCCTACTGCATTTATAATGGCATCAATTAAAATATTGATGGCATGTGTGCCGTGGCTAAGCTCAGTATTTGTCATGAATTCT
>JANMVB010000595.1:0-28237 GCA_031392305.1 Ferruginibacter sp. | reverse complement strand
GGCAAGGCCGCTATCATTGGATGCAAGCACCGGCCCGTAATAATGCACGGGGAAAGCATTCCGCACCCTCCATACCACAACTGGTTCATGATTGCCGTTTAATAAAGAAATGATTACATCCCTTCTTTGAATGTCGCCGATTTGTTTGGTATTTACCCATTCAAAAAAATCATTGTCGCCTTTTATAATTTCACGTTTTAAAGTGATGTCTGAATATTTACGCAGTCCCGGCAGTTTCCTGAAATTGTCTTCAGGGTTTGCGCCGTCACGGAATGATACCGCTTCAATTTCGATATTAAGGCCGGATACTTCCATAAAGCCAATCCTGGTACCACCCCAGTCAACTTTAAAATGATAACGGTTTAAGGCGTTTTGTGACATAAGTAAAGGTTTAATGATAAATAGATAAATGAGTAAAAGAACGATGATAAAGAGAAGGATGAAATAAGGCATGCTTTCATTTTTAATGATGTAAAATAATACTTTGCGAAGGAAAAATGAAATGGAAAATAAAAGATTTTGCAGACATATATTATCCCAATTCATACATTTCCTTCGCCACCCTAAACGTATTACAATGCGCCTCTGTAATAATCTTTATATCTGCACTGTACCCACCACCCATTGCAACTGCAAAGGGGATATTATGCTGACTCAATTGCGCAAAAACATATTCATCCCTTTGCTTACAACCACTTATTGATACTTTTAGTTTTCCATATTTATCCGTTGATAAAATATCTACGCCGGAGAGAAAGAATGCAAAATCAGGCTTTACATTTTTAATAAGTGTTGGCAGCGTTTCTTTTAATAAAGAAAGATAGGTATCGTCATCTGTGCCATCTTTTAAAGGAATATCCAGGTCGCTCTGTTCTTTATGAAAAGGATAATTGTGCACACCATGCATGCTGAAAGTAAAAACCCTTTCTTCATTTTTAAAAATAGCAGCAGTGCCGTTTCCCTGGTGTACATCCAGATCGATGATGAGTATTTTTTTGCTAAGCTTTTTTCTTAACAAATAGTTAGCCGCAACCGCCATGTCATTCAACAGGCAAAAGCCTTCGCCCCGGTCAGCAAATGCGTGGTGCGTACCACCTGCCACATTCATTGCCACGCCATTTTGCAAGGCAGCCAGGCAACATTCAATGGTACCCTGTGTAATAATAAGCTCTCTCAAAAAAAGTGCAGGCGATTGCGGAAAGCCTATATGGCGTTGCTCCTTTGGCGTGAGTTGCTGGTATTTTAATTTATCAAAATATTCAGCATTATGCGTCCATAAAATTATTTCGTCTGTGCATGGCTGTGGGACAAAAATATTTTCAGCACTAATGGTGCCTTCATGCAATAATTGCGCTGGTATCAGTTCATATTTTAGCATCGGGAAACGGTGACCTTCAGGCAAAGGGTGGGCATAAATAGGGGCAAAGGCAATCTGAAGCATTTTATTCATAAAAATTTAAAAATTCAAGGCCTTTGATTGGGCTGCAAAACGTATCCGGCATTTTGTTAGAAAAGTCATTACTAATTTTTTTGAGACTTCATTTTCTTTTTTTTCTTGATAAAAAAAAGAAACAAAAAAAATCAAGGCTGCGAATAAAAAGGTTGAAAATTTCAACATTAGCCTAAAATCAAGGAACTCGCCGCAAGTAGTAAGATACTTTTAAGTGTCTGCCCGGCTCAAACAACCTTGATTTCTTTACGGCTTATGTTGAAATTTTCTAGCACTTTTTATTCGAGGCCGTAGCAGGATTTTTTTGCGATGTAAAAACTATTCGTATTTTTTTATTTTGAAAACCAAATTAAATAACCCGTTTTTAATTTAAAACACAATTAAAGATCCCCATTGGTATTTGGTACAAGAGGGCGACGCAACAATGTTGCTCATGCTTCACAGCCCGGACAAAAAATTTTTTTTCACTACTTTACCCATTTCGAAGTATAACTCTTTTTCTCAATCACAAACCATCAACTATCAACCTTCTTTCAACTATTCAAATCTTCATAATCCCACCAAGCTGCCCTTTTAGCGGATTATTGCTTAACAATGCATAAACAGTTTCCCCCGCTTTTGGTTTAATGCCATACAAACCGGTAAACCTGCTAAAGGCAGGCAGCACTGCGTACCTGTGCCCAAAATAAAAACAGGGAAACCGAAGCGATTGTTTACCAACACCCCTGATACTAATACCGGGATGAATATGGCCGCTGAAAATATATCCGTTCACTGGTATTTCACAATCCGTAAAATCATGTACGAAAGTAAAATTGCCGATGGTGATTTCGCAATTGCTGATGGTAATGCCTGCATCATTGTACCAGCTTGCTTTTAAAATATCATGATTACCCTTTACCAGGTGAAAAGAAATATGCTCAAAATCTTTTCGCCATTTTAAAAACAGGTCATGCTCCTTATTGCTGTCGCTGTGAAACATATCACCTATTACAATAACCTGCACCGGGTTAAAAAATTGCAGTTGCGTTACCAGCCGCTGCATATCTTCTTTAAATATTGCCTGCGGTATTGCGATACCCGCTTTTCTAAAGTGCCCGGTTTTGCCCAAATGCAGGTCAGATAAAATCAATGTTTTTTTTTCTTCCCAGAAAATGCACCGCTCTGCAGAAAGTAAAAAAGTATTATTTAGAAGGTGGTGCGGTATGATAGATTGCATAAAGTGCGAAGATAATTTGGATAAGTTTTAAAACCATTGAATGATTGATTTTGAAATGAAGTTTTTAGTTTTTACTTTAGTTAAAATTTTACGTATGCAAGCCACAACTCTTTCGCCCAACCAGGTCGATTTTTCCCGTGAAGAAAAACCTCAGTTGCCCTCTGGTATCAACATTCTTACCATACTTACCTTCGTCGGCAGTGGTATCGGTCTTATTTTGACTTTATTTTTGCCGATGCTATATAAATTTTTATTGGGCATGATGGACAAGGCTGTAGCTTCCGGCGAAGATATACCTGCAGATAAGCTGGCCGAAATGCAGAAAAGCCGTGCGGTAATGGAATTAACGCAGGCGAATATGCTGCCCATCATCGCAATCGGATTAATTGGCATCGGTTTGTGTGTATGGGGTGCAATATGGATGCGGAAACTAAAAAAAGATGGTTACTGGATTTATGTTGGGGGCGAATTATTACCTCTTATAGCCAGCTTCATTTTATTAGGTACCGCACAGTTTACCGGCGTAACAAGCATACTTATGGCTGTTGGCATACCGATATTATTTGTGGTATTGTACACTATGCAACGGAAACATCTCATTTATTAATTTATTATCCCGGCTAAGAAGCAATGTGGTACATTCTTGCGTCGCACTCTTGTACTTTTACAGCTATGGGGAACTTTAATTGCGTTTTAACTTCAACATTTTCGAGCCAGTTTAAATACATAAAGATTTTTTTTGTGCACTGTTTCTTTCATATAAAATCAGGCATAAATCAATTTCTATTTCTCTAATTGTGCCTGCATTTTCCTGATCCTGTCTTCCAGTTTTTCTGAGGAAAGATTATTACGGCTGAGACCATCCACAATAATAGGGAAACAAAACGGCGTAAGTTTTTTTGGATAATTTATGATGATGTTGCTTGCTGCAATCCGGTGCAGGGCATTCCTCAAACGAACTTCTTCCATCTGCTGATCTAATACTTCACGATAGGCCTGTTTTAATAACAGGTTGTTGGGTTCATATTCGCTGAATACGTTAAAGAGCAGGCCTGCACTGCTTTGCAGATGGCGTGCCTTTACCTGTTCACCGGGCATACCCTGAAAAATAAGCCCTCCAATTACAGCTATATCCCTGAATTTTCGTTTAGCCATTTCCGAAGAGTTTACACTCCGCTGAATATCATTTAATAAATTGTCTGCAGTAAAAAGTTCATAGCAATTTGCATCGTCGATTGGTATTGGCTGGTCGCTTAATAATTCAAAGCCATAATCATTTATAGCAATTGAAAAACTAATCGGGGTAATCTGGCTTATCCTGTACGCAAGTATTGCCGCCATCGCTTCATTCACCAGCCTTCCTTCGAAAGGATATACAAATACATGAAAGCCTTCTTTGGATTCTAAATGCTCAATCAATAATTCATTTTCATTGGGGATATGTGATAGCTCCCTTTGTAGTTTTAACAGCGGTTCAAGCACCGTGATTTCTTCATACATTTCATCAGCAGGATTGTCTGCTAATACCTCCCTTAACTTTTGCCCAAGGTTGGCAGAAAGCGACATCCTGCCGCCCATCCAACTGGGTACGATGGATTTTTTTGCTGTTGATTTTCTTACCAATGCTGTCATGTCTTTGATCATCACAAATTCTAAATTTCTTCCGGCAAGTGTAAATACGTCCCCCGGCTGTAACCGAGAAATAAAATATTCTTCTATTACACCAACATAACCTCCGCTTACAAATTTCACTTTCAACATGGCATCGCTAACAATAGTGCCAATATGCATACGGTGCCGCATGGCCATGCGGCGGTTTTGTATGCGGTACAAGCCATCAACGATTTCTATTTTTTTGTACTCATCATATTGTTGCAAAGCCTTGCCACCCTGGGTTAAAAAAAATAATACTTCCTGCCATTCTTCCTCCGTGATATCATTAAAGCAATAAGTTGATTTTATTTCTTTAAAAATTTCATCCGGCTTAAACCCATCAGAAATTGCAATAGTACACAGGTATTGCAGCAATACATCAAAGCATAAAAGCATGGGCTCTTTACTTTCTATATAATTTTCAGCAATGCCTTTTTTTAAGGCTGCTGCTTCTACCAACTCCAGGGAATGTGTGGGTAAAAAATAGATCCTGCTTACGGCATCCGGCTGATGGCCGCTGCGGCCGGCCCGCTGTAAAAAACGGGCTACACCTTTTGGAGAACCTACCTGTATCACCGTATCAACCGGCCTGAAATCAACACCGAGGTCGAGGCTGGCGGTGCATACTACTGCTTTTAATTTGCCGGTATGTAAATTATCTTCTACCCACAGGCGAAGGTCTTGCTCAATACTGCCGTGGTGCAAAGCTATCAGCCCGGCGAGGTCCGGCGCTTCTGTCAGTAATGCCTGGTACCATCTTTCGCTCATTCCCCGGGTATTGATAAAAATAAGGGTGGTTTTATTTGCATGAATGATGGGAATTACTTTTGCCACCAGCTTTATGCCGAGGTGCCCTGCCCACGGATATTTTTCTATTTCATCCGGGTAAATAGATTCGATGTGTACATTTTTTTTAATATCGGCCCTTACAATTATTCCTGCTGTATGTAGGGATGAAAGTATTACATCTTTTGCCTGCTCTAAATTTCCTATGGTAGCAGAAATACCCCAGATAGAGAGTTTACTGTTTTCGGTTTCTTTTTTTCTGTTGGGTCCGTTTTTCTTCTTTGTCCCTGTACCGGAACCGAGGGTTTCACTTGCTGATTTTGTTACAGTTTGTAAAGGTTCAGTGGTTGCTTCCTGCGCATTTCGGCAACCTACAATTCGTGATATAGCCAACTCTACCTGGATACCTCTTTTGCCACCCATCAATTCATGCCACTCATCTACTGCAATAATATTGAGGGTTTTAAAAACTTCTGCGTAGCCTTTTTGTGCCAGTAATAAATGCAAACTCTCTGGTGTAATAATTAACACTTCCGGCATTTGACGCTTTTGTTTTTGCCGGTCGCTCATAGTGGTATCACCATTGCGGATACCTACTTTCCAGTTCATGCCCAACTGATCAATCACTTCTTCCATTGCACGGCCAATATCTTTTGCCAATGCACGTAAAGGTGTAATCCAAATCAATTGAAGACCACTCTTAGTTTTAATTTGATAATTTTTTGGATGATGGTTTATAAAATTGATGACCGCACCCAGGAAAACGGAAAACGTTTTACCACAACCGGTAGGGGCATTTACCAACCCACTTTCTTCATTGAGGATATGCTGCCAGGTTTGTTGCTGGAATAAAAAAGGGTGCTGGCCCTTTGCGGCCAGCCATTGATGAATTATTTTATATCCGGGAGTTGATTGAAGCTTCAATTATATTGTCTGTGATTTTGTGTTTGTCTGAACTATGATTTTTGTGATTAATGTGATTGATATGAATCACGCCGGTAAAAGCTTAATTGAAAAACAAATTTTCAAACGTGCGACGCCAATGAAGCTTAATCAGGGATTAATAGACTGGTTAAAAAAAGAAATTAGTATCTCCTGAACTAAAGAGCAAAACAGTAAACAGTAAACAGTAAACCAAAAACAAAAAAACAGTAAACCCTAAACCGTCTTAAAGCGTTTTCAAATATTCTATCACTGCTTTTCTTTCATTGTCATTTAATTTATCACCAAAATAGTGTCCCATGTTTCCATAACCTTTTAAAGTGGTGTTGTACACTTCGCTGCTGCCGGGTGCATCTTTTGCTTCAAAATTCCAGCCGGGAATTTCGTAATTGTAACTGGGGTTGCTAAAACTTCTTTGCCAATACGTGGGCCTTTTTTTACTGTTTAGCATAGCCTCCAGGTTAGGTACGGAACCATTGTGCATATACGGCGCCGTTATCCAAACTCCATCAAGCGGCGGAGCAATGTAACCCTTGTACGGTACCAGTTTTGCAGGATGATCGCCGGTAGTGAACCAACTTTTATTGAACCACTCTATAAACTGCGGATTGGAATAATTGGCAGTGTATAACATTGAATCTGTTTTAATAATACTGGCGGGTATCAACAGGTTTGGGTACTTGCCACCGGCACCGTAACTGCCATGACAGGTTTCGCATTTAGCTGTAAAAATTTCTTTTCCCTGCATTGCGATGACTTCATTAACGGGCTTTGGATATTTTGGCGGCATGATGGAATTGATATAGGCCAGCACATCGTTAAAATGACTGTCCACTTCTCTTGCTTCTGAGGTATCGGTAACTGTTAGCAGGTTGCTAGCCATTAAAAATTTACCGAAATCACCACGGCCAAATCCATTGTAAAACATGGCATTCTTTTTTTTGAGCAACCACCAGGCTGGTACATCGGTGGGTATAATGTCGGTGGGCAGTGCCAGCATATTTTTATCGCTCCATTTTAATGTTTGAGGATCCCGGTGCGATACTAAAAGGTAGGCCAGGCCATCTGCAAGGTTTACGCCTTTGGTAGAGGTTACCAGGTTGGGCGCAATCGTTTTTATGGAAGTAATAAAATTTTTAGCAGCCTCATATTTCTTTGCCTGTTCGCCGGTAAGATTTTTCAAAAACTTTTCTGCAAACAATGCGGTGGATTCCCTTTTAATGGTATAATCGCTGAGTGAATTTCCGAGTCCCATAATTAATTTTCCATCAAAAACCTGGGCATGGCATTGCATACAATTGGGCGCTACCACCACCTCGCCATTCGGCGCTTTTACTGCTGTAAAATCATGCGATAAATTTTTATTATTGCCGGAGCGTTGCAAAAAATTATTGGTGTCTTTGGGAGCGGCCAGCATAAATAAAGAGTAGGGGATACCGCTTTTTAAATAATCACCCGTTGTTAAATATTTAAAGCCTGTTGCTGCATCACCAGTCCGTTGCTTACCGGCTGCAATATGCACCGGCTCATCGTTATTGAACTGATCTGTGATAGTTACAAATGCAAAACATATTATTGAAATGAAAAATAAAACGAGTAATTTTTTCATGGTACAATTTAGGTAAATCGTAGTTAAGGAAATGTGATGTTGTTGACTGTCGGATATTTAATATTGATGCTATTGCCTTTAATTCGCACCCCTCTCAAATCTAATAAGGTCCCCATATAAATATCGTTCCCCCTTTAGGGGATAGGGGCATCAGGTGCTCCTATCTTATTGTAATTATTCAACAATTCTTTCAGGTCATCCAATGTATTTATCTCATCTGGTTTTTTATCCTGCCGCCAGCGGCTCATCCGTGGGAAACGCAGTGCCACACCACTTTTATGCCGGTTGCTTGCTGCAATACCTTCAAAGGCAATCTCAAAAACAAGCTCTGGTTTTACAGTGCGTACCGGCCCGAATTTCTCAATAGAATTTCTTTTTACAAAATTATCAACTTGTGCAAATTCCTTATCGGTTAGGCCGCTATAAGCTTTTGTGAAACTTACCAGCTTGTCTCCATCTTTTACGGCAAAAGTGTAATCGGTATATAGGTTGCTGCGGCGGCCCGATCCTTTTTGTGCATAAATCATCACAGCATCAATGGTAAGCGGATCAATTTTCCATTTCCACCAGTCGCCCCTTTTGCGGCCTGTTTGATAAATAGAATTTTTTCTTTTCAGCATAATACCTTCGCTGCCCATTTCCCGGGAGCTTGCACGCAATTCACGTAATTCATCCCAGTTACCTGCAAGTATAACCGGGGAAATATGAATGGCCGGATGATGAATATTGCTGATAATATTTTCCAATAAAACCCTTCTTTCTTCCATTGGTGTGTTGCGGATATCCTTGCCCATATATTCCAACAAATCGTAAGCGATAAAGCCAACAGGAGCTTCTGTTAGTTGTTTTTTGGTGATGTTTTTTCGTCCTATCCT
Organism: Ferruginibacter sp.; assembly: GCA_031392305.1. Lineage (GTDB taxonomy): Bacteria > Bacteroidota > Bacteroidia > Chitinophagales > Chitinophagaceae > Ferruginibacter. Next base: position 19,703 of record JANMVB010000595.1, on the reverse strand, counting down.
TGTTTGTAAAGCTGCAAAAGGCAGTGGCTTAAATATGCCCGGCGATGCAGGTATTGCCAGGCTGATAATTTCACCATCAATTACCACACCTTCGGGCAACTGATCTTTAAACGCATCGTATTCAGGAAATTTTTCTGTCATCAGTTCTTCTCCGCGGCTCCATACAAATAATTCGTTGTTGCGCTTAATGAGCTGGCCACGTATGCCATCCCATTTCCATTCAGCCTGCCATTCGCTGATATCACCCAGGCTTTTTAAATCATCCTCTACAGCATAAGCCAGGTAAAAAGGATAGGGTTTCGAAACATCAATTGTGGTATCTGCTTCACTTAAGAGGCTTTCAAATGTTGTGGTTGCCGGCTCCCAATTACCGCTTATGCGATGGGCAATCACCGAAGAAGAAACCTTTACAATTTTCGACAATGCATTTACCATCATCGTTTGCGATACGCCTATGCGGAAATTGCCGGTGATGAGTTTAATAAACACAAATTTTTCGGCCTGGCTTTGTCTCCGCCAGCTACCCGTAATAAATTCCTTTTTTACAGCTTCCTCTTCTTTCTCAATGCGTATAAAAGTTTCTAAATACCAGGAGAGTGTATGTTCGCCCAATCTTAAATCTGTATCACTGGGTGCAGGTAATAACAATGCCATCGTTTCAGCGAGGTCGCCAACGGTATGGTAGCACTCTTCAAAAAGCCACGGGGTTAGGCCCGTAATTTCAATGCACCAGTTTTTCAAAATGTTGGAGTTTACAATCCGCTTTGGCCTTCTGCCACTAAAGATGGCGATTATCCACACTTTGTCTTTATCCGGTGCTGAAACAAAATAATTTCGCAAAGCTTCCAGCTTGTCATTTGTTTTGGTACTGGTTCCCAATATATTTACCAATGCTGCAAATTGTTCCATTACTCCCCGGGATTTAATGCTTCTGTTTTAGTGTCTTCATCTTCTGTGCCAAAGGCTGTTTTAACCTCTGCAGCTTCAATGCCCTGCTCGTTCAGGTAGCGGCTAAATGCCGACTGAAAACCATGTGTTGCAAAAACTTTTTTTGCGCCGGTTGCTTTTACAGCCTGTATCAATCCATCCCAATCTGCATGATCGCTGAGTACAAAACCTGCATCTGTATTTCTTCGCCTGGCATTACCCCTTACCTGCATCCATCCGCTGCAAACACCCACGCTGTAAGGATGAAATTTTTTCATCCATGGTGTGCCATCTGCGCTGGGCGGAGCTATTACAATATTGCCGGCTAATACTTCTTTCGGGGTATCCGGTTCCACTCTTTTTATTTCAGGTAGCTTCCAGCCGCTGTTGATCAGTGCCTGGTGTACGTTCCACACCGCCCCGTGTGCAAAAATGGGCAGGCCGGTTTCTGCAAGCGGCAGCAACACCCTTTGTGCTTTGCCCAGGCTATAGGCTATCAACACACTTGTTTTTCCGGCAGCATTATTTTGTGATACCCAGTTTTTTATATCCGAAAAAATTTCTGCCTGTTTTTTCCATTTATAAATGGGCAGGCCAAAGGTTGATTCTGTAATAAACGTGTTGCATTGTACCGGTTCAAATGCTCCACTTATACCATCGTCTTCCGTTTTATAATCACCACTTGCCACCCACACATCGCCCTGGTATTCTACCCTTATTTGTGCCGAACCAATGATATGGCCTGCAGGGTGCAAAGAAATTTTTACGCCATTCATATACACAGGCTCACCCCAGCCAATGCTTTCGTAAAAATTATCGCCTAACCGTAACTGTAACAATGGTTTAGTTAAATGATGACAGAGATAATATTTGCTTCCCCACCGGGCATGGTCGCTATGTGCATGGGTGATGATGGCTTTATCCACCGCTTGCCAAGGGTCAATGTAAAAGCCGCCCTGTTTGCAGTGCAATCCTTTATCGGTAAATTCTATTAAAGAAGACATTTGTTTAATTAATAATTTTTTAATTTATAATTGATAATATTAACATCTCGTTGAACAACTTTTTCGACGATTATTACCAAATTTTATTCTTTATTTTTTGGTTACGAACATTTGAATTTCATGGGATCATCGTTGTGTCACTCCCTTGTACCGCATACCTATGTGGAACGTTTAACGGCAGTCCCCAAATAAATTTTTCAGCTCCATTTTAATTATAATGAAGGGTTGATTTTATAAAAACCGAAAACACAAACACAAAACCCTAAACCCTAAACCTTAAACCCTAAACCATCTCTCCCTCTTCTGCATCGTTCACTGCAATACTTTACTTCATCCCATACCTTTTCCCATTTTTTTCGCCAGGTAAAAGGACGATTGCATACCACACAAACTTTTACTGGCAGGTTTGCTTTTTTAATAGTCATAATTTATTGGTGCTGTATAACTTTTTATTACAATTGATTGCTTGAAAAGTTCGGAAAAGTATATAGTATGATTACGCAATTATAATGTACAAACCGGGGCAAATAACCTGCCTGATTTTATTGGAAATAGTGTGGGAGAAGATCCACAATGGTATACGGTACAAGGGAGATCAATAATTCTTTTATCAAAAAGAATTATTGATAAAATCATATTTACAACTATGTTGAGGATGGCTAACTTGTCGGGACAAAAACTGTCAGTAAAAACCCCGAGCAAAAAATATTAAAATGCCATCGGGTGTTTATTCAAAAACATAAGCGTTGTTTTACCAAGCCCGGGAAGTTGCACCATTCATGATGCGAATAAAATAAAGGTGCTTATTTTCGAAATAATCCGGAGCAACATTTTCTTTTTTCAGCATAACGGGCCTGAAATTATAATCGGAGAAAACCTTAAAATTACGGTCGTTGAGGTGGCTCATCATATCATGCGGATAAGTCATAAGTAAACGGGTGAAAAGATAGGTTGATTCAAAGCCTTTAAAGACCATATCGGCTGGCTTGCCCTTGTATTTTTTAGCATAACCATTCGTTAATATCTTGCTGTAATCATCCCATTTATTGTTGAAGTAGGGCGTGGTAAAATATACAGGGAAATCTTCAAACTGATCCTTCTTCATCAGGTTTTTAAAACCATCCCAATTGGGCATTCCCACCAGGGTAATGGTGTACTGCTCCTGCAGGTCATAACAGGCGGCGGTAAGAGCTGTGGCAAAGTTTTCATCAAGCGAAGCGCCAATAATAATTGACTGCCGGTTACTATCCAGCTTCTTTTGCAACAAGGCAGAGGAAATAGTACTATCAACATTTAATGTTTGAATATTTATTAAAGGCTTGCCATCCGGCTCGTTGATCATTTTAAAATATCCTGCTACTTTATCTTCCTGTGCGCCTTTTTTTCTAACCAGTAAAATTTTATCAGTACCATGGTTTTGGAGTAAGAACCCATAAATCGCTTCGCAGTGTGCTTTTAATGTTGAGTTAACCAACACAAGGTATGGGTTACCGGTAATGCCTCCATCGTTGGGATATGTGGCAGAGATGAAAGGTATTTTTTTCGAGAGCGCAAAATCTGCCAGTTGTTTATATTCTGCATCTTTTACTGAGCCGATGATGAGGTGCAGGCTATCGAGTTTTTTTGTTTTAATAAGCTGGTCAACCGGTACCCTGTATGATTTGGTATCGTAAATAAAAGCATTGATATTATTTGTAGTTGATTTAAGCGAATCAAGCGCAATTTGAACACCATTAACAAAATCAACTCCGGGCATGATAAATTTTGGAATGCCTTGTTTATAACGAAACTTGCCTTCTACAGTAAATACGGAATCAAGATATATGGGAGCAAAAATGCCGATGCGGTAGGTTTTAATAACCGGCAGTGAATCTTGCTGTGCAACTGCATTTTTTACGGTAAAAAAAGCTATAATAAAAATAATGAACCGGGGTAAAATCTTAAACATATTTTTTTTGATTCTCTTGTTAACTAATACCTTTCTTTCCCTTACCAGCAACTTTCATGCGGTCATTTAAAATTCTTATATTTGGATAACAGCTAAATGTAAATCAGTATGGAAAATATATCGATCCCGGTTCCGCCATTTATTGCCAGGGCTTACGAAAAAGCTGACAGCAGCGTAAAAAGGAAGGCAGAAATTTATATAAATGCCTGGCTCAATAATTTTTTTAGCGATATGTCTGCTAATGAACAACTTTTTGATATCATGAAAAAAGCTACAGCAGAAGCCAAAGCCAACGATTTTACACCGGATAAACTGGATGAACTGTTGAATGATGAAAGCTAAATTCTGGATTTTTGACACCAATGCCTTAATGAGTGCATTGTTAAATAATGAATCCCAGCCAGCTAAAGCTTTAAAGCTTGCACGGGAAACCGGAACTCTATTAGTTTCAACAGATACAAGTGATGAATATTTTGATGTTTTTTGCAGGCCTAAATTCGAAAAATATTTGTCATTGGAAACCCGGATAACTTTTATTGAAAACATCATATCAAATGCACTTGTTGTAGAGATAAAAGAAGTAATATTTTCCTGCAGGGACCCAAAAGATAATATGTTTTTATCACTTGCTGTTTCTTCGTTGGCAGATGCAATCATTACCCGTGATAATGATCTGCTGATAATGCATCCTTTTCGTAACATACCCATTTTATCTCCTACTGACTTTTTAAATACTTTTACTAATTGACACTCCCAATTATTCCCACTCAATGGTAGCTGGCGGCTTACTGCTGATATCATATACCACCCTATTAATTCCCCTCACATTATTAATGATTTCATTGGAAATGTCCGCTAAAAAATCATAAGGTAAGTGGGCCCAATCTGCTGTCATCCCATCTACTGAAGTTACTGCCCTTAGTGCCACCGTAAATTCGTAGGTCCTTTCATCTCCCATTACGCCTACACTTTTTACAGGTAGTAAAATCGTGCCAGCCTGCCACACACTTGAATACAAACCAGCCTTCTTTAACCCGTTGGTATAAATGGCATCTGCTTCTTGCAATAACCGTACCTTTTCTTCGGTAACTTCTCCTAAAATACGGATGCCAAGGCCCGGCCCCGGGAAGGGGTGCCTGTACAGCATATCATAAGGGATCCCTAACTCTAAGCCTACCTTTCTTACCTCATCTTTAAAGAGTGAACGAAGGGGCTCTACCAGAGAAAGTTTCATTGTTTCGGGCAAACCACCCACATTATGGTGCGATTTAATGGTAGCCGAGGGCCCATGCACCGAAGCGGATTCAATCACATCAGGATAAATAGTACCCTGCCCGAGGAAATCAATGTTTTCTATCCGGTGGGCTTCTTTGTCAAAAATGTCGATGAAACAGCCGCCAATTACTTTTCGCTTTTCTTCGGGATCAATCTTGCCGGCAAGTTTTGTATAAAAATGTTCCCTTGCATCTACGCCTTTTACATTCAGGCCAAGCTGGGCGTACATATCCAATACCTGCTGAAATTCATTTTTGCGGAGTACACCGTTATCTACAAAAATGCCAAAGAGATTTTCGCCGCAGGCTTTGTGGATGAGCGTGGCTGCTACGGTACTGTCCACACCGCCACTAAGTGCCATGATTACTCTTTTATCGCCGATCTTTTCTTTTAAGGCAGCTACCGTATCGCTGATGAAATGGGCAGGGGTAAAATCCTGTGTGCATTTGCAAATGCTGACAAGAAAATTTTTGAGTATGGCCTTGCCTTCGGTGGAGTGATACACTTCGGGATGAAATTGTAAACCGTATAATGGAAATGCATCTTCGGTAGTTCGTTTGAATGCTGCTACCGGAATGCTTTCTGTAGTGCCCAGTATTTCAAAGCCTTCCGGCAGTTGTTTAATAGTATCGCTATGGCTCATCCACACCTGCGATTGCGGAGAAACACCTGCTAATAAAATATCATCTTTAATTATTTCCAGCTTTGCACGGCCATATTCTCTTTTCTCACTTTTTTCTACCAGGCCACCAAAAAGTTTTGCTGTTAACTGTGCACCATAGCAAATACCCAATACCGGTAATTTTTCAGCCAGCACTTTTATATTTACCTGTGGTGCTTTTTCTTCGTTTACCGAAAAGGGAGAGCCGGAAAGAATAATGCCTTTCAACTCCGGGGTATAGGCAATGGGTTTATGGTAGGGGATTATTTCGCAAAATACGTTGGCTTCTCTTACGGCCCGTGCTATTAATTGTGTGTATTGAGATCCAAAATCGAGGATAAGAATTTTTTCAGCTATCATGCTGCGAAGGTAATAAAAATGGTTTATGGTTTATAGTTCATGGTTAATGGTTGATGGCGCATGGTTGATGGTTCATGGTTGATGGTTCATAGTGTAAAGCCAGGCGAGGAATAAGGAATGAGCAGTTACTGGCTGCAAAATTTATTGTGTGGGAAAAGATCCACATGGGTATTTAGTACAAGAGGGCGATGCAACGATGTACCACAAAGCTTCCTGGCCCGGACCAAAATTTTTTATTTTACTACCCGAGATTATATATTTCCATGATGCCGGATAATTCTTTTTCGAAATCAATTTTAAGGTCGATGAGTTTGCCGGTTTTAATGTCGAACACCCAGCCGTGTACGGTAATGCCACGCTCTTTATAAGCGCTTTGTACCGCCGCAGTTTTAAGAAGATTGATACACTGCTCCTGCACATTTAACTCCACAAGGCGGTTGTAGCGGTCGTTTTCATCGGCGATGGCATTTAGCTCATTTTTATGCAGCCGGTACACATCCCTGATATTGCGTAGCCAGGGATTTAAAATGCCCAAATCCTGCGATTGCATTGCGGCTTTAACACCACCGCAAAAATAGTGGCCACATACTACGATATGATTTACTTTAAGGTGCCGCACGGCATAATTGAGCACCGACATAATGTTAAGATCGATACTGATTACCATGTTGGCAATGTTGCGATGAATAAAGGCATCGCCAGGTTGCACGCCCATTAGATCCTCTGCCGTAACCCTGCTATCGGAGCAACCAATGTATAAAATTTCAGGGCTTTGGCCCTTTGATAAATTTTCAAAATACTCCGGATCAACCGCCAGCTTTTCTGCGATCCATTTTTCATTATTCACAAATACCTTTTCAATCTGCATAGCATTTTATTTATGTTGGACAATTTTATAAGTTACTTAAGTCACTGTTTTCAAGCTTTCCATTCTATTCACCTTATTTACTTAATAAACACTATTTACTTTATAAACTTTTTTTACTTATTCAAATTTACATCAATATCTCATTTTGGGCTGTAACCGGCGCAGGTATATCTTTTTCATCCAGCATTTCCCTCAGGTCAATTTCTATTGTGCGGCTGATATTGCTGATGGGTACATCGTTGGGCCCACCTTCAAAAGGATTTTCTGTGCTTTCGCCAATGCGTTCCATTATGTAAAATACCCAGCCCACAACTAAAGAGCAGGGTACTGTAAACCAGATGAACCATTCACCATGTTCTGCTGAAAGTTTGCTGAACTCCTGTAAAATTCCAAATGGGAGTATGCCTACAAATAGCCGGATAAACATTTGATTGATGGTGGCAAACTGCCGGGGGTAAGGAAAGTTTTTTATCCGTTCGCAACCGCCCTGGTTATCAAACAAAGTGGCCAGCATTTTTTCGAGTTCGATAAAATTAAACTCCGAAAGTTTGCCTGAATCTTTCAACTGTTTTAAGTGCTGGGATTGCAAACTGATTAACTGGGTTGCCCGGTTTTTTTTTGAGAGTATGTAAGCCTGTTGCTCAGTTGATAAAAACTTTTTTAATTCTTCCTCAAGAGAAATTTCTTTTTCAGGCACTTTGTAAAATCTTGCATATTCCACGTTGCTTTGCAGGTGCATGTTTTCCCATACTCTTGGCTCACGAAGCTGGTACCGTAATGCGGTTAGCCAGGCAAGGTGCCGGTAGATGAGCGTTTCAACAGATGCTTTGTTATCATCGTACACCATATCTCTTACCATAATGCCCCAGGTTCGGCTGGCATTGATAATACTTCCCCACAACTGCCGTGCTTCCCATAGCCTGCTGTAGGTTTGCGTATTTTTAAACCCCACTACAAATGCAGCAGCGGTACCTACAAGGCCTATAGCTACCCAGGGTATTACCAGCCATTTAATGCCAAAAAAGTAATATAGTGCAGTGGGTATAAAAGCAATTACTGTAAACACGTAGATGTCTCTTCTTGTCCAGTATATAACTTCTGTAAGTTTAAATCTTCTTCCGGAGTGCATTGGTAAAGTGTGTTGTTACTATTAAACAAATGTTGTTCAATACCAGCCCTGTAATTTTCAATAAATATACACCAGCATACTTTTGTTTTTTAATAGGCGCACAAATTTAATTATTCAATCCCCAGTTCTTTCTGTATAGCTTCCAGTGATTTTCCTTTTGTTTCCGGCAATACTTTCCATACAAATACCAGGTGCAGCAACATCATTACGCTGTAGAAAATAAAAGAATAAAAGCCACCTTTGCTGCTGCCTTCTACAATGATCGGAAACGTCCAGGAGATAATAGCGGCCATTATCCAATGCGTAAAACTGCCCAGCGAGCCACCCTGTGAGCGAACCGAATTTGGAAAAATTTCTGAAATAAATACCCAAATAACAGCTCCCTGCGAAAAACCAAAAAATGCAATAAACCCAATCAGGTAAAAGATCACATTGCTGTCAGGTGCACTGCTGCTAAATGCCATGGCGGTAAGTGCAAGAAATACAATCATACCAACGGAGCCAATCAACAGCAAAGTTTTTCTGCCAAATTTATCAATCATCGTCATGGCCAGCAGGGTGAATAATAAATTTGCTGCGCCAATATATACCGGTTGCAAATAAGCCTGCGCTTTATCGAAGCCAGCCATTTCAAAAATACGCGGCGCATAATAAATAATGGCGTTGATGCCGGAGAGCTGGTTAAACATGGCTAGTATTACCGCATACATAATTGGCTTGCGAAATTTTGATTGAAATAATTTTTCTGCATGGTGGGTTACAGAATTGCGGATATCATCGATTGCTTTTTGAGGATTTGTTTCTCCTATCCGCTGCATGATGGGAATGGCTTCTGCATCCCTGTCGTTGAGTATCAGCCAACGCGGACTTTCAGGAATGGTACGTACCAGCAACGCAAATAAGCCGGCAGGTATTACCATAATGCCGAGCATCCAGCGCCAGGCATCATCACCTATGCCGGCAAATAAAAAGTTGGTGATATAAGCCACAAAAATACCCAGTACAATATTCAACTGAAAGGAGCCGGCTAAGCGTCCCCGTAAGTGAGCGGGAGAAATTTCGGAAATATACATTGGCCCTACAACAGAGGATGCACCCACGGCAATGCCGCCGATAAAACGAAACGAAACAAACAATAGCCAAACAGATACCGAAGCACAGCCAATGGCAGATAATAAATAAAGTATAGCAATGGCAATCAGTACTTTTTTTCGACCGTATTTACGGGCAGGGTAACCTGCAACAATAGAGCCCAGCACGGTACCAATTAAGCTGGAGGCCACCGTAAAACCCTGCCAGAAAGGACTTAGGCTCCACAGTTGCTGAATGGTTTTTTCAGCTCCGGAAATTACGGCAGTTTCAAAACCAAATAAAAAACCCCCAAGCGCAGCAATGAGGGCAATACGAACAGGATATGCAAGCATGTAACAATTGTTTTAGTAATTAAATGTAGGCTATAAAAATCAGGAAATACAATTATACTAAACCATGTTTAAACCAATGGAGGTAGGCAGGCCATCAAGGCTCACCAGGTTTTTTTCCTGCACGTATTCTTTTAAACCTTCAGCCCCTTTTTTTTCTGCCCATTCAAAGTGAATGGTTCTTTCACCTTCGTAACTAAACAATGGTACACCAAAGCCGCAGGAGGTTTGTACCAGCTCAATATCCGCTACAATAATTTGCCTTGTACTCGGGTGAATGTTGAAATGTGGTGCCAGGGCTGACCATTCTGAACTACCGGGTAAAATGGTAGTGCCTTTTCCATAAAGCCGCAAAATATTGGGCGCAGTTTCAAAGGAACAAAACATAAAAGTAATGCGGCCATTTTCAAGGGTATGTGCCGAGGTTTCGTTGCCGCTGCTGATGAGGTCCATGTAGGCAACTTTGCCCGGTGATAACACTTTAAAACAATCCAGCCCCTTGGGCGAAAGATTAATATGCCCTGTTGCTGATAGCGGCGCAGTGCTTACAAAAAATATATGTTGCTTTTCAATAAAACTTTGGTGAGCAGGAGATATGGATGTGGTAAACTTTCCCATTTTTAATTGTATATAGTTTGAAATTTTGAGTTGAAAGTTAAATAAAATTTTGTTTATGGGCAGTGAAGCTATGGTTATCATCGTTGTGTCACTCACTTGTACCGCATACCTATGTGGAACTTTTCCCACAGGATATTTTATGCTTTATAGCCCATATCTAAAATCCGCAAGCTTAAAATTCTATATACATTTGTACCCATTCAAATATATAAACTATGGCCATCGTAAAACCAATTTTCAGAATATTTGATCAGCAAAAGGCATTGGAATTTTATGTAGACTGGCTTGGCTTCACGGTAGATTGGGAGCACCGGTTTGGTGATAATTTTCCGCTGTACATGCAGGTTACTATGGGTGATATTGTGTTGCACTTATCAGAACATCATGGAGACTGTACACCCGGCGCCCGCATTCACATTGAAAACTTTGCCAACCTCGGGGACTATCACAAAGAGCTGCTTGCAAAGGATTATAAATACAATAAGCCGGGCATTGAAAAAACTTTTTGGAACAGTAGTGTAACCAGCATGGAAGTGATTGATCCCTTTGGCAACAGGATAACTTTTACCGGCGAATAAATTTTCAGGATATGATACGACCCATCGATGATTACTTTTTACAAAAGGAAGAGCCTGTAAAAAGCTGCCTGCTTGCCTTACGAACAATCATACTTAAATATGACAGCAATATCACCGAAGCCTGGAAATATGGTATGCCGTTTTATTGTTACAATGGTAAAATGTGTTGCTACTTATGGGTACATAAAAAATACCAGCAACCTTATATTGGTTTTGTAGAAGGCAAACAGCTTGACCACCCCGGATTGATGCAGGAAAAAAGGGCAAGGATGAAAATTATGTTGATAGACCCTGCAAAAGATATTCCGTTAAAAATATTGGTAACCATCCTGAAAGAGATGGTTGCATTATATAAATAGATTTTCAATTATAGCATAAAATTGATAACAGTTTGTATCGGATGTTTGCAAAAACCCTAAGCTTTTGAAAAGAGCCTGCGCTTATTTTCTAAAGCCCGGAGTTTGTTTATTACTTGCAACTATTATATTGCTCCACTAGAGGTATAATGCGGGGAAGTTTTGTTAGGTTAATATAGTGTGGGAAAAGATCCCAACAGGTATGCGGTACAAGAGGGCGATGCAACGATGTTCCACATTGTTCCTTAGCCCGGACAAAAATAAATATTTAATCTACCCGCCGTAGTCGGTGTCCCTCACCGGCTACAACCAGGAATGCACCCTTTACATGAACGGGAAAAAAATCTAATAAACATATATTATCTTTCTCCCAATAAAAACCAGATTATGCAAAAAGAACTTATTATTTCCATGCTGGCGTTAACCTGTCTGGCAGGGGGATGCAGCAATGAACATACCCCAGCTAAAGAAATGAAACTTTACAGTGCAGAGCAGTTATTTAATAACACCAGCATCGGCGGTGCAGCATACAATGCAGATGAAAGCAGGATACTTATAAATTCAAACGCTACCGGTATTTTCAATTTGTATGAACTGAATATCAGCGATACATTGCAGCAGCCACTTACCCATTCTGTAAAGGAATCTTTTTTTGCAATTGATTACCTGCCCGGTACTGATAAGTATTTATATAATGCTGACCGTGGAGGTGATGAGAATAATCATGTGTACCTGCAATCTCCCGGTGATACTTCGGCAAAAGATATTACCCCGTGGCCCGGAAGTAAAAATAATTCTTACGGATGGACGGATGACAAGAAATCAATGTACGTACTCAGCAACCGCCGGAATACAAAATTGTTTGATCTTTGGATAGGGGATACCACTACCTGGAATTTTACACTTTTTTTCCAGAACGATTCTGCATATTCACCAGGTGCAATCAGCCACTCCGGAAGATATATAACCCTCACCAAAGATGTTACAACAGATAAGAATGACTTGTACATCTATGATAGAATTAATAAAACTACCAAACGCATTAGCAATGACAATGAAGCAAACTGGAATGCGGCGGCTTTTGAAAAAAACGACAGCATACTGTATTATATCACCAACGATGGTGATGAATTTGCTTACCTCGTAAAATATAATATCAATAGTGGAAAGGCAGATAAAGTTTTCAGCAGCAAGTGGGACGTAGCGGATATGTCGTTGAGCGATAATGAAAAATATCACACAATTTTTATCAATGAAGATGGTAAAAATAATGTGCTTTTATTTGATCATTCTACCAATAAGCCCATTGATTTTCCGGAAATAAAAGATGGGGATATACGGGGGGTTACAATTTCGCCCAGTGAAAAAAATATGATGCTCACGGTGGGGAGCAGCCGCAGCCCCAATAATATTTATACGTATAATTTTGAATCGAAAACATTAAAGCAACTAACACAAACACTCAATAAAGAAGTTGATGCCAACGACCTGGTAAGTGCAGAAGTAATTCGTTTTAAATCATTCGACGGTAAAGAAATCCCTGCAATTTATTACAAGCCGCTTAGCGCCACGGCAGATAAAAAAGTTCCTGCTGTGCTTACCATACATGGTGGGCCGGGAGGTCAGTCGAGGATCGGTTTTTCTAATCATATTCAGTATCTGGTTAATCATGGGTATGCAGTACTTGCAGTAAACAATCGTGGCAGCAGCGGTTACGGAAAAACCTTTTATAAACTCGATAATAAAGATCATAGTAATGGTGACCTGAAAGACTGTGTGTGGGCAAAAAAATGGCTGCAACAACAGGACTATATTGATACAGCAAATATTGCTATTGAGGGTGGAAGCTATGGAGGAAGTATGGTTTTAGGCGCATTGGCTTTTTATCCCGAAGAATTTAAAGCAGGCATTAACCGGTACGGGGTAGCAAATTGGCTGCGTACTTTGCGGAGTATCCCACCCTATTGGGAGTCGTTTAAAAAAGCATTGTATGATGAAATGGGTGATCCATATTCTGCAGATTCTGTAAGGTTGAAAAATATTTCGGCGTTGTTTAATTACCAGAAAATAAATAAGCCGTTGCTGGTATTTCAGGGTATGAATGATGTGAGGGTATTACCAATAGAAAGTGAAGAAATAGTGGCTGGCGTAAAAAAGAACAATGTGCCGGTAGAGTACATCACCTATCCAAACGAAGGCCATGGTTTTATAAAAAAAGATAACCAACTCACTACTTCAAAAAAAATGCTGGAATTCCTGGATAAATATTTGAAAGTGAGAACGGAAGTTGAAAAGAAAAATTTGTAATGTAGATGAAAAATACCGGGGTGATACGCCCCGGTATTCTTATTTTCAGAAATATATTTTTTTTGTTGCCGGGGTAGTGAAACACTGGTCATGATCGTTTATCTTTTTGCAGGGCAGCCAGCCGGGGTCTGTATCCTCACCGACTATCGCCTTAATAGGCGTAGCGACAATTTTTAATATACCCTTCACCTTTTCCACTTCAATGCTACATGCATAATTCTTAACTTTGCTCCCTCGGATAAAATTCGATGACAGAAATGGCGGGGTTAACAACTTTCACGATTGTCATGCGTTTTATTTTACAAACCGGTTGCTAAAAATTTAATAAAACAAGTATGAAAGAAGTATATATTATCGCTGCAGTCCGCACACCGATTGGCAGTTTTGGCGGCGCTCTAAAAAGTTTTACTGCCACACAGTTGGGTGCCATTGCCATTAAAGGTGCTTTGGCAAAAGCAGGGGTTGATCCTTCACTTGTTAACGATGTATTGATGGGTTCAGTAATACAGGCAAACCTGGGCCAGGCCCCCGCAAGGCAGGCTGCAAAATTTGCGGGCCTCCCCAATGAAGTAAACTGCACCACCATCAATAAAGTTTGTGCCAGCGGCATGAAATCAATCTCCCTTGCCGCCCAAAGTATTTTACTGGGCGATGCAGACATAGTAATTGCCGGCGGCATGGAAAGTATGAGCAATGTTCCTTTTTATGTTGACAGCATGCGCTGGGGCAACAAGTATGGCAACACACAATTAATAGATGGCCTTGCCAAAGATGGCCTTACTGATGTGTACGATGGTAAGGCAATGGGCAACGCTGCTGAGTTATGTGCAAGTACCTGTGGTATCAGCAGAGAGGAGCAGGACGGCTTTGCAATTGAAAGTTACAAGCGCTCACAGGCTGCAGTAAACGAAGGTAAATTCGATAATGAAATTGTGCCGGTTGAAATTCCGCAACGCAAAGGCGATCCATTATTATTTTCAAAAGATGAAGAGCCTTTTAATGTAAAGTTTGATAAGATACCTGAACTGAAAGGTGCTTTTCAAAAAGACGGAACGGTAACTGCTGCCAACGCTTCTACCATGAATGACGGCGCTGCAGCATTATTATTGATGAGCAAGGAAAAAGCGGATGAACTGGGCCTGAAACCAATCGCCAAAGTATTGAGTTTTGCAGATGCAGAGCAGGCACCCGAATGGTTTACGACAACCCCTTCACTGGCGGTACCGAAAGCAGTAGCCAAAGCCGGGCTTAAAATGGAAGATATTCATTACTGGGAACTAAACGAGGCATTTGCAGTGGTGGGTATTGAAAACAGCCGGCGCATGAAACTTGATCCTTCAAAAGTGAATGTAAATGGTGGGGCCGTTTCCATTGGCCATCCTTTGGGTTGCAGCGGTGCCAGGATTATTGTTACGCTGATTAATGTATTAAAACAACATAATGCGAAATATGGTGCGGCTGGTATTTGTAATGGCGGCGGCGGTGCATCTGCAATGGTGATTGAGAATGTATTATAGACCGGCAATGCGAAAATTATTTTTGCAGGCATGTTGAATACAAAAACCTGCCACTAACTTTTTAGTTAAACACTACAATATTTTTTTTGTAACAGGGCTTCCCAAATCGGGGAGCCCTGTTTTTTTGTGTTTGTTGGAATCATTTTTGTACCAATCATACTATCCCTTTTTACCTCCGGCTTCACCTTTATTAAAATTTGAGATATGAAAAAGTTTTTACTCTGTTTATTCTTAAGCAGTACATCTTTCCTCTGGTCAAAAGCCCAGGTTGTATTGATTAATCTTGGTACCACCACTGTTGAAACTTCCACGTTATACAATACCACAGAACCACCGTGGGAGTTGAAATACGGCCCCGGTGATTCTTTATGGATGACCACAAAAAATGGTAAAGTTTACAGGATTGAACAGAACACCGGCGCAGCTACTTTACTGTTGGATTACAGTGGCGTTGTTTATACCGGCGGAGAAGCAGGCATGTTGGGTATGACTTTTCATCCAAATTTTAGTAGCAACGGGTATGTGTATATTTCTTATTGCTATACCAATGCCGGTAATAAAGAACGCCTTTCAAGATTTACTTACAATGGTACGGCCCTCGTAAATGAGTTTATTTTAATTGATAATATTGCAGCCAATACTACCCACAATGGAAGCCGCCTGGTGATACTGCCCGACAACACCATTTTAATGACAACCGGCGATGCTGCCAATACTGCCAATTCTCAAAATACCAGTACACTAAACGGTAAAGTATTGAGGGTTAATTTAGATGGCACCATTCCCGCCGATAATCCTATTGCGGGCAACAGCGTATATAGTTTTGGCCATCGCAATCCACAGGGGTTGATGTTGCACCCCAATGGTAAAATCTATTCCACTGAACACGGCCCGGGTAACAACGATGAGTTTCAAATTATTGAAACAGGCAGAAATTATGGCTGGCCAAATGTGGAGGGTTTTTGCGACAATGATGTGGCCGGTGAAACTGCTTTTTGCACAGCCAATAATGTAAAGGAACCACTTGCCTCCTGGAACCCCGTACCCGGCGGCACATGGGCACCAAGTGATTTAATCTGGTACACACATCCTTCTATACCCGAGTTTCAAAATTCATTTTTAGTGGCGTTTTTAAAAACACAAAAAGTGAGGAGCATCCGTATTAATGCCGCAGGAGATATGATCACTTCACAAGCTGATTATTTTGTGAACCAGTGGGGCCGCCTGAGGGACATTACCGCCGGGCCCGATGGCAGTATTTATCTTGCAACCAACGTGAGCCCTTATAAAATAATAAAGCTTCGGGCTACCGGCACTACACCGGTTAATATTACCAACTTTAAAGTAAACTGCGACCGCCAGCGATATAGTATTGTATGGACAACACAAACTGAAATAAACAGCAAACAATTTCTTTTATACAAAAGTGCCGACGGTTTAAAATTCGATCTTGCAGCAACCATTCCTTCAACTGCACCTGCTGGTAATTCAGCCATCAGCCAGGCATACACGTACAATGACAATGATATCCCCGGCTCATCCGTTTTTTACAAACTGGTAAGCGAAGATAAAGATGGCCGCAAAAAAGATTGGGGAATTGCTACCTCAGCCTGCGGCACTATGGGGGCCAGTTTTTCTTTGCTCCCCAATCCGGCAAAAGGGCAAAGCAAACTCACGATGAATGGCGTAGCAGAGTTGATGAATATTCGTATCCACAATTCCCTGGGGCAGGCCGTTTACCAGAACCGGGCAAATGGCACTGTTTATTTCCCTGTAGCAAAATGGGCACCCGGCATTTACCAGGTAACAGTTAGCAATAGCCGCAATGAAATTGTATATAGAAATAAATTGGTGGTGCAGTAAATGAATAGGGGTTTAAAAGAAAAGGAATTTTTTGTACCGGGCTAAATATCCCTGATTAAGCTTCAGTGGCGTCGCACTCTTGTACATTGTATCATTGGGGAGCTTTGCCTGCGTTGTAGGATTAGACGAGATGTTTATTATGTAGTTATTATTATCGAATGGCTTTTAAAAAAGTTGTTACATACTTTTGTAAAGGCATAAATTACAATGCAAGCTTACTATAGTTCCGGCGGGGTTTTCACTCAGAATACTTTACACACAGAATCCTCTTCATGTGAAACCCCGACGTTGAATTCTTTACGAATTTCCAGAAATTCTTTATCTCAATGCTAATGGATTTACGGGTATAGATGGCTTTTTATAAAAATTGAAAGTGGGTGCAAAATAACTCCGGTTCTTTTCTGCGTCGGGGTTTCACGGTAGCTTATTTATAACTTGTTGTGTATGCTGTGAAAACCCCATCGGGACATATTACTTATTAAGCCAAGCTAATATTGTGCCTTGCTGTGTAAGAACTTAAACAATCAATGATCTCTGTCCAATTGGGTTTCGTGTCAGAAGAAAACCAAATAATTTTTTTTGTCTTTCTGTCGTAGTCTTGTGTAATTTTTATTCTATAAAATGACATTCTTGGTCCAGGGTATTTTCTCGTTTCTATTTCAAAAATATTTTCCCATTCAATATTGGGCTGATTTTTTATTTTAATTCCATTAACATCTATCTCAATTAATTTCCTGTCTCCAAAAGCAGAGGTCAATGCAAATACTCCTGCTGGCAATGAGAATATCAATAAAAACAAAAGAAAAAATTTAATCCATACATTTTGGGTTAAGAAGCCGTAATTATTTACATTGATTATTAAAATAAAAAGTATAAAAATGCAACTTCCAACTTGAAATAAACCAAATAAAAAAAAATAGATTCGACCAGAATCTTTATTTACTATTAATCTCTCATTATTATTGTCCATATAAAAGTAGAAGTGGTGAGTTGTCAAATAATATGGCAGTCAACTCAAATATATAAGAAAGATTTTCCCTTTCCTTTTAAATATTTCATTGGAAGAATAGAAGTAGGATTATTTGTACTTGCTTAACAAAAGCAGAAAGCTTTATTCGTTTTACTACTTCACATATTGGCAAGTAAAGTTCCACACAGGTATACGGCACAAGTGAGTGACACAACGATGATGACCAATGCTTCATAGCCGGAGCAACAAAAAAATGTAAGTGAAAATAAGTGAGTGCTGCGCCGTACCAGCCCTACACATTAAACCTGAAGTGCATTACATCACCATCATGTACGATGTATTCTTTTCCTTCAATTCTCAGGCGGCCATTTTCACGGCAGGCGGCTTCGGATTTGTAGGTAATAAAATCCTGGTAAGAGATTACCTCGGCTTTGATAAAACCTTTTTCAAAATCGGTATGTATCACACTGGCAGCCTGGGGTGCCTTCCAGCCATGGTGGATCGTCCAGGCCCGTACTTCCTGTACGCCGGCGGTAAAGTATGTGGAGAGATTTAATAATTTATAAGCGGAATGAATGAGGCGGTCGAGCGCAGGTTCTGTCATTTTATATTCTTCCATAAACATAGCTTTGTCGTCCGCATTTTCAAACTCGGCAATCTGTGCTTCAATGGCATTGGTCATAATGATTACTTCGGCACCTTCATTTTTTACTGCTTCTATCAGCGCCTCAGAATATTTATTGCCGGTATGCATGGATGCTTCATCTACGTTGGCAACATACAACACCGGTTTATCGCTGAGCAAAAAATTATCAGCAATGGCTGCCTTTTCTTCTTTGGATAAGCCCAATGAAAAAATTCCTTTGCCCCTGTTTAACTGCTCCTTACATTTTAGCAGCACCTCGTACTCAAGTTTTAATTTTGCATCACCGGTCTTTAACATTTTTTCAGTTCGTGAAAGTTTTTTTTCTACGCTGTCAAGATCTTTTAACTGCAGTTCGGTTTCTATAATTTCTTTATCACTTACCGGGTTGATGGGTCCTTCATCCCTCAATATATTTTCATCTTCAAAACAACGCACCACATGTATGATGGCATCTACCTCACGGATATTCGCCAGAAATTTATTACCCAATCCTTCGCCTTTGCTTGCACCACGTACCAGGCCGGCAATATCTACAATTTCAATTTGGGTTGGTACGGTGCGGTTTGGCTGCACCAGTTCTGTTAGTTTATCGAGGCGTGGGTCGGGCACATTTACCAAACCGGTATTAGGTTCGATGGTGCAAAAACGATAATTGCTTGCCTGTGCTTTTGCACTGCTGCTAACCGCATTGAATAAAGTTGATTTTCCCACATTTGGTAATCCCACGATGCCTGCTTGTAATGCCATGATTATTATTTGTTACGGGTTAGCTGGTTACGGGTTAATTTTTTGTTGTTTATTGATTTTTAATTATTGCTCCCAGTTTAAACCCTGAATTATTTAAGGCTGCAAAGGTAAGGGTTGCATTGAAATATAATGTTCAGGTATAAAACACTAATTTCAAACCTTAAATTTGAGGTTTCAGGCGTTTTATTATTACTAAACAAATAAGATTTTATAGAACAACATCAACCCGTAACAAAAATAACCCGTAACAAAGGAATCAACCCGAAACATAAAACTAACCCGTAACAAAAACAACCCGTAACAAATATTATGGCACTAAGCAGAATCTGGTCGGCATTTATAATTATCGCAATTACTGTGGCTGGTATTAAATGTTTTTTCTTTGGAGAAACGCAAATATTTACCTGGATGGTGAGTGGCAAAGCCAGTGACCCTGCCAATCCGCTTAAACTGGATGGTATTATTGAGACCTGCTGGATTGCTGTAGAAATTTGTTTAAAGCTGGTAG
>JANMVB010000531.1:0-1911 GCA_031392305.1 Ferruginibacter sp. | reverse complement strand
CCCACCGACCACAGATGTGGCTGCGGCCTGTAATCCAGTGCAGAATCGGGAATAGCATTTAATAATTTGCGGGTGTTTTCAGCTTCAAACAAAAATTCACCCATTAGTGCCTGCTTCATCATTTGTATAATATTTTGAGTTTAAATTTAATCTTATTTTTTGGTTGAAATATTATTTTCGTTTTGGGGTTGTTACAGATCGTTCCAGTGCCCCTTTGCCTGATTTTGCCGATATCGACTTGAGTTCAGGAATTTTATAAACAAATATTTTCAAGAGGTATTTATCCGATTACTCTTGTGCCAGTTGCGGCAGGATTGCCTCATGCAAATTGGTGCGTGAATTATGATGAAAGTTGCATTATAGTTTTTCTTTTTGTATGTTCATTATCCCAACAAGGCTATATACAAATAAGAAAAATTATTCCTGAACTTAAAAACGCTACAGATGAAAAAAATATATTTCACATTATTAGTTGTTTTGATTTTACATCAATGCATCCATTCGCAAAATATAGGAATTGGTACCACTGCACCGAGGGGACCATTAAGTTTTCCGCCAACCAGCGGGCAAAAAATAATTTTATGGGATGACGGCAATGTGAATGGAAATAATTATGGTATTGGCATACAAGGTGGCCTCCTGCAATTGCATACTTATACTGTATTGGATAATATTGTTTTTGGTTATGGCAAAAGCAGCTCCTTCAACGAAAGAATGCGGATTATCAACAGTGGGAGAGAAGGTCTTTTCCTTAATGGACGTATCAATCTTCGAAACGGTTCCATTCCACTCGATCTGAACGATGGCCCCGGCATTTGGCTATATAAGGCTGATAACAGTGGCCAGTTAGGATTTATGGGTACACAAAACAATCAGAATATTGGATTTTACGGTGGGCCGGGTGGCTGGGGCTTTACCTACAATGCTTTAAACAGCCGGGTAGGCATCGGTAATAACAACCCGAATGCGCCGCTGTCTTTTGCAGCAACCCTGGAAAAAAAGATAACCCTGTACCCAGGTGCCACAGGAGATGTAGGGTTTGGCGTATCAGGCAACCGCTTACAAATATATTCAGACAATCCTAATGCGGATGTGGCCCTTGGTTACGATGCAGCAGGTACATTTAATGAACGTTTTGCAGTAAAAGCAAATGGCGCCCTGGCCGTAGTAGGCAATACCGGCGCTGCCGGGCAGGTGTTGCAGAGTAATGGTTCGGCAGCCGCAGCCTGGGGTTCTGCTACCAATAGTTTATATAACAGCACGGTGGTAATCAAGGGAACTGCCAGCGTATCAATGTCCTCGTACACACTTACTGATGTGCCGGGAATTACTTATTCTTTTACCACATCCGGTAACGCTAAACTGCTGGTTAATTTAAATATAGCCTGTTATGCCGGGGGCTGCGCCTTTTGCGGAACCTCTCAGGTCGATCTCCGGTTGAACCTGGACGGCAGCGATGTAAGCCTCCACCGTTACATAGTACCAAACGATGAAGATCCGCTATTAACCGGCAGTAAATTATTACAGGTAGGTCCGGGCAATCACACCCTTAAATTAAGGGTTGCAACTACAGGGCCGGCCATCTTTATTGGCACCTCGCCTTCCATTTTTGAAAATGATATGATTGTACAAGTGATCCCTGAATAAAAGTTAATCAGGAATCTCCTGTGAAGACTCTTGCCCGGAAAGCGGATCCGAAAACACTTATGGTGCATTTGCTTCCGTAGTATGGATGAAACTGATTAAATATTTCACATTGAAAATTTATCTGTTTATTTGTCGTTATTATTACCTCAATTAAAACTAACAACATCATGCAAACCACCAATTACCTGGATAATGTATTTTATCCGTACGATTTCAGTTTTAAGATTGGCACCATTCACAATGATTTTATTGCAAAGGATGCTA
>JANMVB010000136.1:0-31281 GCA_031392305.1 Ferruginibacter sp. | reverse complement strand
AACAGGCCATATTGCCAACGGGGCAATGGCTCACCGGGATACCATTTCCCCTGGCCATAATGTATCATTCCATCCCGGCCAAATTGCTCACGCAGCCTGAAAATAAGTTCATGCGAAAGCAGTCGCTTTAATTTGCCATCTGCTTTGGTACTCCACTCCTCTCCCTCCATATCATCTATCGACACAAAGGTTGGCTCACCACCCATTGTAAGTTTCACATCCCCTGCTTCCAGGTCTTCATCTACTTTTAAACCTGTTGCATTTATAAGTGCCCATTGCTCTGCCGTGTAAGGTTTTGTTACCCGTGGGTCTTCATGAATACGGGTTACCGTATTTGAAAAAGAGAAGGTGGTTTCGCATACATCTGTTGCGCCTACCACCGGGGCAGCACTTGCAAAATCCGGTGTACAAGCCAATGGGATATGGCCTTCACCTGCAAATAAACCGGAGGTAGGATCAAGCCCTATCCAACCTGCACCGGGTATGTACACTTCTGTCCACGCATGCAAATCAGTAAAATCATTTTCAGGCCCGGAGGGGCCATCAAGCGATTTTATATCGGCTGTTAACTGCACCAGGTAGCCCGACACAAAACGTGCGGCCAGCCCAAGGTGCCTGAGTATCTGCACCAGCAACCAGGCCGAATCCCTGCAGGAGCCTAGGGCTTTTTCCAATGTTTCTTCACAGGTTTGTACACCTACTTCCATGCGGATGGAGTAGTTGATATCCCGGTTTAATTTTTGGTTGATATACACCAAAAAATCATTGATGCTTCTTTTACTTTTATCAATCCCTTCCATCCACTTGCGTAGCCGTGGCCCATATTCTTTAAATTCAAAATAAGGGATCAGTTCTTTCCGCAGTTGCTCATCATACCTGAATGGATAATTCTCTGCATAATCTTCTACAAAAAAATCGAACGGATTTATCACCACCATGTTGGCAATAAGCTCTACCGACACACTCAGCTCGGTTGTTTTTTCAGGAAACACAATCCTTGCCTGGTAGTTTCCAAAAGGATCCTGCTGCCAGTTTATAAAATGTTCTTTTGGTGTTATTTTAAAGGAATAAGCTTCAATAGAAGTACGGGAATGAGCCGCAGGCCGAAGGCGAAAAATGTGTGGAGATAAACTAACAAGCCTGTCGTAAGTATAAGTGGTTTTGTGATTGATTGCTACCCGTATTGCCATAAAGATATAGGTTGG
The DNA here is from genome assembly GCA_031392305.1 of Ferruginibacter sp. Taxonomy (GTDB): domain Bacteria; phylum Bacteroidota; class Bacteroidia; order Chitinophagales; family Chitinophagaceae; genus Ferruginibacter. The sequence continues at coordinate 30,076 of JANMVB010000136.1, read as the reverse complement.
TTTTGTTGAATGATAGATGGCGAACAATCCATATAAAAATAAAAGGTTTTTTCAGGGTTTCAAAATTTAATGTAATGCTGCCCCTGTTTGCATTGCTCAATATGCTTTTATTTCTTTGTTGCACAAGCAGAGATACATTGGGCAACATCGTTGTGTCACTCACTTGTACCGCATACCTATGTGGGGCTTTACCTACAGCATAGATCCAAGTCATCAAATTTTTATTGCCGTAGGGAAATATTATTAAGTCAGGTTTTTCAATTGCCACGTCCTTTAAGACGTGGATAAAATCAATTACAGAGACGGGGCTTTAGCCCAAATAATGATTTGGCTAAAGCCAACAAATAATTAATATTCTCTACCCCCGCCCTAAAGGGACGTGGCAAATGATTGATAGTTCTTATGTCCCGGCGGGGTTTTCACAGCGTAAACCACAAGTTATAAAAGTACTAACCGTGAAACCCCGACGTGCTAGGCACTCAAAACCTATAATCTATCAGGCCAGCAATTTTAAAAACTATTCCAGTAGAATATAAACCGCCAAAGAGTGGCAGCTAAGTGTTTGTAGCTCTCTTCTACGTCGGGGTTTCACGGATGCAGATTTATAGTTTGAAGAGCTTCCCGTGAAAACCCCGCCGGGACAGAGTGAGAGCCCTGTAGGAGCGTAATCCCAAAAAAGTTTACACCTTTTTAAAAAGGTGTAAACTTTAGAGTAATAAAAAAACGCCCCATTAACCGAGGCGCATTAACTATCTGTTTATACATTTCAATTTATTTTTCGTACACCAGGTAAGCCCAGGGTTGCAAATTAAACGACTGCCCGCTTTTAAAATCCTGTGTTGTATTTTTAAACACATCGGTGAAAGTTCCGGAAACTGATTCATCTTGTATGATGCACTCAACCGGGTTTTTACTCATATTGAGCACCACCAATACTTCATGTTCGCCATTTTTACGGAGATAGGCAATTACACTATTTTCTGCATTGGTTTTTAACCGTGTGTTTGTAGCGGCACTGTCACCTGCCCTTAATGCCGGGTTGGTTTTTCGCAGGGCAAGCAGTGTTTTATAAAAATCATGCAGCTCATATTTGCCACTCCATTCTATTACATCTTTCTCAAAAAATTTCAGGCGTTTCATATTGGGCAACTCCTGCCCGCTGTAAATTAACGGAATGCCCGGCCAGGTAAAACTCTGTACAGCAAAGGCTTTGGCGGCTTCACCATACTTTTCATACTCAGTGCCGTTCCAGCTATTTTCATCATGGTTTGTGGTAAACCAAAGCTTTATGCCATCTATATTGTCGTACTGGTGCAATACGGTATCCAGTATTTTTATATCCTGGCTATTCTTATAAAAATCTTCGGTTTTGTGCATCCATGTCCAGGTATAGCAGGCATCAAATGCCTGGTAGTAATCCGGGTTTTCAATGGGGTCGCTTTCTGCAAGCCAAAAGAGGGTCTTGGTTTTTTCCAGCTCTTCTCTTGCCTCCAGCCAAAAATCGAGTTCTACCCAAAAGGCGAGGTCGCAGCGGTAGCCATCAATATCACATTCCGTTACCCAATATTTCATGGCCTCAATCATTGCTTTTCTCAACGCAGGATTTTGAAAATCGAGTTCAATGATATCATCCATACCGCTGGCAACTTTAAAGTCGTTGGTGGCTGAATCCTTTTCAAAATATTCGGGATGGGTTTTTGTCCATACATGGTCCCAGCCGGTGTGGTTGGCTACCCAGTCAATGATCACTTTAAAACCCATCTCATGCGCCTTTTTTACAAAGGCTTTAAAATCGTCCAGCGTACCAAACTCGGGGCTAATGGCAGTATAATCGCTGCAGGCATACTGGCTACCCAGCGTACCTTTTTTCTTTTTTTGGGCAACCGGGGTAATGGGCATAAACCATAAAGTGGATACACCCATTTCTTTCAGGCGGGGCAGTTCTTTTACTAATGCATTGAACGTGCCTTCCTGGCTATATTGGCGAAGATTGACTTCATACACATCAGTGTTATGTATCCAGTCTGCTTTTTTAAATATCATTTTATTTTTTTCTTTTTTTGGTTCGGAAACAGTTTGAGTATTGTTATTACAAGCCAGCAACAATATGCTAATTATAAATAACAAGAGATAATTTTTCATGCATGCAATTTCACCAAAAGTAAGGTGGAATATTGAAATGGCAGCATTGGTGTGAAAACGGGGTATGAGGGATATGGATGTTTTTATATTCGAATTTTAATTTACAGATAGCAGGTTGTTTTAACCTAAGTAGAAAGCTGGACAATTTTATGCCCGGAACCTTATTACCTTTTTTGCGTAATAAATATGTTGACCTGATTTACAAATAAGGTAATAAGGTTGAGACATGATTATTTTTTTCTACTAAAGTTTTATGAATTTCGTATAACAGTAGAAATATGTTTTAATAAATAATGCAGGTAAAGATCCACATTGGTATGCGGTACAAGGGAGTGACACAACGATGCTGCCCATTGATTCTCAGCCCGGACAAAACAAAAAAACTGTTAATGGATTTTGACAAGTATGGGTAGCAAACAATCAGCCCCAACAATGTACCTTTGCGCTTGTTATAAAAAAAGTATGAAGCAATTTAATGTTCCCGTAAATTACCGCAGCCCTTTGATTACAGCGGTAAAAAATAACCGGAAGCTGGCCGATAAGATGAAGAAGGATTTTACCCCTACCCTGCTTGATTTTGGAGCGGTTCGGATTTACCTTGCCCGGCATTTTGGATTTTGCTACGGGGTTGAAAATGCCATTGATATTGCATTTAAAACAATTGATGAAAACCCCCGCAAAAGAATTTATTTACTGAGTGAAATGATTCATAACCCACAGGTGAATGCCGATCTGGAACAAAGAGGTGTACAGTTTTTACAGGATACTTACGGCCAACAATTAGTACCATTTGATGAACTTACAAAAGATGATGTGGTGATAATTCCTGCCTTTGGTACTACCCTGGCGATTGAAGAAAAATTAAATGCAATTGGCATACAAACTGAAAAATATAACACAACCTGCCCTTTTGTAGAAAAAGTATGGAACCGCAGTGAACAAATTGCGAGCAAAAATTACAGCGTAGTGGTACATGGCAAACCAACGCACGAAGAAACAAGGGCAACGTTTTCTCATGCAGCCAGCAACACGCCTACCGTGGTGGTGAATGATATGCAGGAGACCATTGCATTAAGTAAATATTTAACCGGTGAAAAAAGGCCGGTAGATTTTTATGAAGAATTTAAAGGGCGCTTTTCGGAAGGGTTTAATATTGAAACCGACTTGGAAAGGTTTGGTGTGGTAAATCAAACAACGATGCTGGCAAGTGATACGCAAAGCATTGCTGATTTTTTGAAACAGGTAATGATAAACAAGTATCAATTGACTGAAGCCACCATTGAAGAAAGATTTGCTGATACCAGAGATACACTTTGCTACGCTACCAATGATAACCAGGCGGCTGTGTACGGGCTTTTGCAAACAGCAGCAGACATTGCAATTGTTGTGGGTGGTTATAACAGCAGCAATACCTCACACCTGGTAGAATTATGCGAAGAAAAGTTGCCCACTTATTTTATTAATTCAGCAGATAAAATTATTTCCTCCACAGAAATATTCCACTTTGATTTTCACCATAAGATTGAAACGACTACCCTTAATTTTTTACCGGAAAAGCAGCCCGTAAAAATATTGCTTACCAGTGGTGCCAGTTGCCCCGATGCAATGGTGGAAAATGTGATTAATAAACTCGTTTCATTTTTTAAAGCAGAGAAAACGATTGATAACATGATCACCCAATTTTTATAATTTTATTGTTTACTTAACACAATTTGTACCCGGCCATAAATTTTCATTTGTTATTCTTGCAAATATGATTTGGTTATTTATGCTTGTTGCTAAAAAGTACAAATAATCTAAATGGTACAAAATACGATTTGACATTTAGATTACTATAAAAAATTAAGCACGTAAATTAGAACCAACAGATAAAATTATGCTGATAAAAAAATACTCCTTCATTCTTATTGCATTGTTGCTTCCAGCCATTATGATCGGGCAGGCAAAAAAAGTTACCTTATCCGGACAGGTAAAAAACAAAAATTCCAAAGCAGTACTGCCTTATGTGAATGTTGTATTGGTGCAGGAAAAAGACAGCAGCTTTGTTGCGGGCACCGTTACAAACGATGATGGCCGGTTTTCTCTGCCGAATATAGTGCAGGGTGCTTACACATTGCAGCTATCTTATGCAAGCTACCAAACAACAAAACTACCGGTATTGGTTGGCCGCTTAAGTGAATATCTAGATATGTCTGCAATTGAAATGGAAGAAGATACCAGGTCGTTGCAGGCTGTGGTAGTGAGTGCCACTGTGCAAACAGTTTCAGAAAAAATGGATAAAAAAACATTTTCGTTAAGTGATAATATCAGCCAGGGTGGCGGTTCTGTATTACAATCAATGAAAAATTTGCCGGGCATCACGGTAGATGAAGGTGGAAAAGTATTATTAAGGGGCAGTGATAAAGTAACCGTGCTTGTTGATGGTAAACAAACGGCACTTACCGGTTTTGGTAATCAATCGGGCCTTGATAATATCCCTGCTTCAGCCATTGATAAAATAGAGATCATCAATAATCCCTCTGCAAAATATGATGCAAATGGAAACGCCGGTATCATCAATATCATTTATAAAAAAAACCGCCAGCAAGGCTTCAATGGAAAGATTGGATTCACTGCCGGCCTTGGTGCAATCAGAGAGAAAAAAGAGAATTACCCTACTATTAGACCGCAATACCAAAACACCCCAAAATATAACCCATCGCTTTCATTAAACTACCGGAAAAATAAAGTAAACCTCTTTGTGCAAGGTGATTACCTGTACAACAAAACACTAAACAGGAATGATTTCGGGGAGCGTTATTATGCCAATGGCGATACCATTAAACAACAGGTAAAACGAAACAGGATTACCACAGTTGGTACGGTAAAAGGTGGCCTCGATTGGTTTATTGATGCAGATAATTCAATTACCGTTTCGGGGTTATACAGCAGCGAATATGTAAGGGATAATGGAGATATACCTTACTTTAATGCAAAGCTTACACAGCGTTTTCGGCTCTGGCAGTTTTACGAAGATGAAGTAAATAGTGCCGCTACCGGTTCGGCTACCTACCAGCATAAATTTAAACAGCCGGGGCATTTGCTGAATGTTAGTTTGAATTATACTTTTCACCGGGAAGATGAAAAATATTTCCTGACTAATATAATGCCTACGTTTACCGGCAGGGATACTTTTATGTTGATTGCGGATGAAAATGTAACTGATTTTAATATTGATTATGTACGGCCTTTGAAACATGGAAGAATAGAAACCGGCACTAAATTTCGCTGGCGGTATATCCCAACCAATATGAGATTTTTTCCTGGTCAAAACTCCCCATTGGATGTAAATGCTGCAGGCTGGGCTAAGTATGATGAGATTATTCCGGCGGTGTATGGCAACTACGTTTATGAGAGCAAAAAGTTTGAACTGGAAGCCGGCCTGCGCCTTGAGTATGTAAACCTTAACTACACAGTAAACCCCGATCACAATACTTATAAAAGTGATGGGTACAATTACCTGCAGCCCTTCCCCAGCCTTAGGTTAGGATACAATGTTTCTGACAAAAGTAAATTCTCTTTTTTTTACAACAGGCGGGTGGACAGACCGGATGAAGGCGACATCCGCATATTTCCAAAATACGATGAACCCGAAGTTTTAAAAGTTGGAAACCCCGGCCTTAGGCCACAGTTTACCCAAAGCTTTGAGCTCGGGTATAAAGACAATATGAGCAAAGGATATTTTTATACTGCACTCTATCACCGCCGAACAAAGGATGCCATTACCCGTATTGGTACTACCGTCCCAGGAAGCAATATCATTTATAATATTTTTCAAAATGCAAAAAATGCTTTTAATACTGGTATTGAAATGATATTTAGCCGGGATGTTTCAAAGGCTTTTTCTTTCAATATTAACCTCAACGGATATCATAATACCATTGGTGCATTTACAGTGCAAAACCAATATCCTACACCCGTAACTTTTAGTGCCGGTAAGGAAACTAATTACTCAGGCAATGCAAAGTTGAATGCAGTATTTCATTTAAAGAAAAGCCTGGATATACAATTTACCAGTATTTATTTAGCCCCGGATATTATACCGCAGGGAAAAATAGCAGAGCGTTTTTCTATTGACCTCGGTGCCAAAAAAGCTATCCAAAAAGGAAGGGGTGAATTGTTTTTTAATGCCAGTGATTTGTTGGGAACATTGCATATTAAAAAGGAAATTAATGGTTCAGATTTTAAACTGATCAGTACAGATTATTATGAAACACAGGTGGTTAGGCTGGGGTATAGTTACAAGTTTTAGATTTTCATTTTAATCTTCTTACTGTATTTTATTTGCAGTTGGTTATTTAACCAGCTTTAATGCAAAATCCAGTTGCTCCTCCATTGTTAGGTTTGTATTATCGAGTATGATTGCATCGTCTGCTTTGCGCAAAGGGCTTACTTCCCTGTTTGAATCAATATAGTCCCGCATTTCAAGATTGCTTTTTACTTCTTCAACAGTTATATTGGGATTCTTTTCAAACAATTCTTTAAATCTTCTTTCTACCCGTATCCAGCTATCTGCAGTCATAAATATTTTTATTTCCGCATCAGGAAAAACAGTAGTGCCAATATCACGGCCATCCATTACTATCCGTTTTTTACTGCCCATTTTTTGTTGCTGGTCAACTGCAAAAGTCCTTACCTCACGTATGGCGGCTACATCACTTACCTTTTCTGCAATTACCAGGTCCCTTATTAAATACTCCACATTTTCATCGTTTAAAAAAACTTCTGACTGCTGGGATTTTTCATTGAAATGAAATTCGATATGGATGTTTTTTAATGCTTCGTTTACTTCCTTTTTATCTGTCCAGTCAATATGATTTCTCAGGAAATATAAAGTGATAGCCCGGTACATGGCGCCACTATCAATATAGACATAGCCTAATTCTTTTGCCAACTGTTTGGCCAATGTACTTTTTCCACAGGCTGACCAGCCATCAATTGTTATTACTTTACCTTTTTTCATTAATACAAAAATCAATCAAAAATATGAGCTCTCAAAGGAAAACGCTTTAAAGTTATTTCTATGAATATTTCTGAAGTGGCACAATTTAAATATGCATAATCTGAAATGGTTTTAATCAAAATGGCAATTGTTATAATGTGGGAGAAGCTGCCAATTGGTATAAGGTACAAGAGGGCGATGCAACGATGTTGCTCAATGCTTCTTTGCCGGGACAAAAAAAAGCCAACCGTTTTACGGATGGCCTTTATTAGTTTATTTAGTGACGATTAAGCTTTTGTAGGCTCTTCCGCTTTTGGCTCCTGGGCTTTTAAACTAAAAAGAATTTTCTCTTTAGCCTCATCCAAATCAGCAATTAAGGTATCCCCCGCCTTTACCTGCATGCTTAATATTTCTTCCGCTAACGGATCTTCCAGGTATTTTTGAATTGCCCTGTGCAACGGCCTGGCGCCAAACTGGGCATCATATCCTTTATCTGCTATAAAATCTTTAGCTCCCGGGCTTAATTCCATGGTGAACCCAAGATTTACCAGGCGCTTCATCACACCTTTCATGAGAATATCAATGATCTCAAAAATATTTTCCCTGCTAAGTGAATTGAATATTACTACATCATCTATCCTGTTTAAAAATTCGGGGCTAAAAGTGCGCTTTAAGGCTTTTTCTATCACCGCTTTATTATTCTCATCTGCATTTTGAATTCTTGCGGCAGTTGCAAAGCCTACACCTTCGCCAAAATCTTTTAACTGCCTTGCACCGATATTTGATGTCATGATAATTACCGTGTTCTTAAAATCAATCTTTCTGCCCATTCCATCGGTTAACTGCCCATCATCTAACACCTGCAATAAAATATTATATATATCGGGATGCGCTTTTTCAATTTCATCCAATAATATTACGCTGTATGGTTTACGCCTAACCCTTTCGGTTAGCTGGCCACCTTCTTCGTAACCTACATATCCCGGAGGTGCACCAATTAAACGGCTTACTGTAAATTTTTCCATATACTCACTCATGTCAATACGGATAAGTGAATCATCATTATCAAACATATACCTGGCGAGGGAACGGGCAAGTTCTGTTTTACCCACACCTGTAGGGCCTAAAAATATAAAAGTACCAATTGGTTTTTTCGGATCTTTTAACCCTACCCTGTTGCGCTGAATTGCTTTTACTACTTTGGAAATTGCATCCATTTGACCAACTACCACATCCTTCAAGTCGTCGCCCATACGGCGTAATTTTTCTGTTTCAGCCTGCACCATTCGCTTAACAGGAATACCTGTCATCATACTAATTACCTCAGCAATATCTTCCTCTTCAATGGGAAAGCGCTTATTTTTGCTTTCTTCTTCCCAATCGCTCTTGGCTTTTTCCAATTCTTCCTGCAATCTTTTTTCTGAATCCCTAAGAGAGGCAGCTTCTTCAAAGCGCTGGCTTTTTACTACTTTATTCTTCTCTAATTTAATGTCTTCAATTTTCTTTTCAAGTTCAATTACATCTTCAGGCACATTGATATTTTTGATATGCTTTCTTGCACCCACTTCATCCATTACATCAATTGCTTTATCAGGCAATAATCTATCCGTCATATAACGTTCGCTCAATTTTACACATGCATCAATCGCTTCTGCACTATAGTTTACATTGTGGTAGTCTTCGTACTTACTTTTAATATTCATAAGTATTTGTATGGTTTCTTCCACAGAAGGCTGCTCCACAATTACCTTTTGAAAACGGCGGTCCAATGCGCCGTCTTTCTCAATATGCATGCGGTACTCATCTAAAGTAGAAGCACCAATACACTGTAATTCGCCCCTTGCAAGGGCAGGTTTAAATATATTACTTGCATCAAGTGAACCGCTTGCTCCGCCTGCACCTACAATGGTATGTATCTCATCAATAAATAAAATTACATCCCTGTTTTTCTCCAGTTCATTCATGATGGCCTTCATCCTTTCTTCAAACTGGCCTCGGTATTTTGTTCCTGCAACAAGTGCTGCAAGATCAAGCGATACAACTCTTTTATCAAATAAAACCCTGCTAACTTTCCTTTGCACAATACGTAATGCAAGTCCTTCAACTATGGCTGTTTTACCCACACCAGGTTCACCAATTAAAATAGGATTGTTCTTTTTTCTACGTGATAAAATTTGAGACACCCGCTCAATTTCATTTTCACGGCCAACTATAGGATCTAAGGTACCATTCTCTGCAAGGCGGGTAATATCCCTTCCAAAATTATCAAGCACGGGTGTTTTAGTTTTTGGCTGATTAGCCGCCCCACCCCGTTGGGCTTTTTGCTGCTGACTGTATTGTTTTCTTTCTTCATCAAAATCATCTTCATTTTCATCAGAAAATTCTGCAGCCGGTGGATTGCTTGTTACAAAACCCAGTTCATTTTTAAAGATGTCGTAATCAACATCAAACTGGTTGAGTATTTGTGTGGCAATGTTTTCTTTGTTTTTTAAAATTGATAACATCAGGTGTTCGCTTTCCACCATCACACTTTTATGCGCCTTTGCTTCAAGCACAGTAATCCTGATCACTTTTTCTGCCTGCTTGGTTAAAGGGAGTGAATTGATGTTAGCAATGTTTTTGCCTGTTTTATCTTTAACGGCTACTTCTATTTCTTTACGAAGTTCATAAAGATCAACATTTAGGGATTTTAATATTTTGATGGCGGTATTCTCACCATCTCTAATCAGGCCTAATACTAAATGTTCGGTGCCGATAAAATCATTTCCTAACCGCAAGGCTTCTTCCCTGCTGTATGAAATAATTTCTTTTACTTGTGCTGAAAAATTGTTGTCCATTCTGTATTGAATTTAGCTTGTACAATAATAACGATTATTTACTAAAATAAGTTTCGTGTTTGGTCAAAATGTTTAAATGTTGAAAAGTTAAAAATTAAAGGAAATCAACAAAATTGTTACCCGATTTATTACCTCTTCAAAAGAGGGAAATTTGTTCATATCGGATTACTTGAAGGTTATTTGTTTACCAGCATTTTGTTTCCAATTAAGTCCCGAATTCTTTAGGATTCGCAGAACACTTTTTTGTCCGGGCTATATAAACAATGTTCAACATCGTTGTAAATATGATTTTATCATTTATCCTTTTTGATAAAAAGGATAAATGATCTCCCTTGTACCGAATACCTATGTGGAACAAAATACAAAATAGCCCCTTCAAACGCTATACTTTACTTAACGAAAACAACTGCTTTCAAAGTACACAAACAATGTGATTAATGAAAATATCTTTGTAAAAATTGAAAAGAGCTTTTTGAATCTTAAAATATTGGGGAAATTTTAAAAACGAAAAATCCTTTACTTTACAAAAGCCATTAGAAAACTTTACAAAAACAAGGGCTACAAATTATTAGCATTCAACATCTAAAATTTAACCAAAAACAAAAATATAATTTTACATCAATGAAGGTCAAAACAGATACCAAAGAGAAATTTACTGTTATTCAGCCGGAGGAAACCTTCCTTTCTGCTAATATGACAGAAGAACTTACAATTATGTTGCTTCCTTACCTGCAAAAAGACATACCACACATTGTTTTTAATATGACCATTGTAAAAGATATGGAAGATAGAGCAGGAGAAATTTTAGCTTTACTTCAACAGAAATTTTATGAAAGCAATTGTTCATTTGTAATATGTGCGTTGCAACCAAATATCGAAGAAAAGCTGGATAAAGAAGAACTGCTTGAGTTTTTAAATGTAACCCCAACAGAAAGCGAAGCCTGGGACATAGTTCAAATGGAGGAAATTGAAAGGGAACTGTTGAAAGGTGAAGATTAGTTTTACAAGTAATCAATTGGTGTGCAGCATATTCTTTTCAAAATTACTCCACATTAAACATCGCTTTATTTTTATATAAATTAATTACCCCTGATTTGTTAATACTCACCATTCTTGGAAATAATTCGGCAATTCCTGCCTTTGGCAGAAACCCAACCGCACAGGTACTTCAATTAGAAGATGATTATTTTTTAATTGATTGTGGTGAAGGCACTCAATTGCAAATGACGAAGTATAAAATTCGCAACAGTAAGATCAATCATATTTTTATATCGCACCTTCATGGGGATCATTATTTTGGGTTGATTGGATTAATAACCAGCATGAGCTTGCTAAACCGCAAACACGACCTGCATTTGTATGCACCGGGGCCTTTACAACACATTATTGAATATCAGCTACAGGTGGCTGATACAACCCTCTCCTACAAACTTCATTTTCATGCGATAACTGCTGAAGGAAGGATTGTGGATGAAAATAAATTCACCGTTGAGTGCTTTAATGTACAGCACCGGATAGAATGCTGGGGTTTTTTATTCAGGCAAAAAAAGAAACCGAGAAGTATTGATCCGCTCAGGGTTAAAGCTTATGAAATACCTGCTGCTTTTTATGAACAACTTCAAAAGGGTGAAGATTATGTATCCAAAAAAGGAACAACCATACCAAATGAAGATGTTACTATTGCTAACACACCTATAAAAAGTTATGCGTATTGCGCAGATACTATTTTTGATGAAAGCATTTCAAACAAAGTAAAAGGGGTTGATCTGTTATATCATGAAACTACCTATCTTAAAGATGCAGCTGATAAAGCTGCTGCCCGTTTTCATTGTACCACAATACAGGCCGGGTTAATTGCTAAGAATGCTGAAGTTAAAAAATTACTGATTGGCCATTTCTCTTCCCGATACGAAATGCTGGATGAATTTTTAACTGAAACTATGACGATTTTTGAAAATACAGAGCTTGCCCTTGAAGGCGCCTGTTATAAAGTTTAATGCTCAATTTTAATGACACTGTTGAATCCATCTGCAATTATCCATTTATAAAACTCCGGAAACCATTTACGCCAGGCTTGTTCATTATGTATCCCCTCCGCATCTATCACCTCATAAATTAATGCGGATGAATTATTCCCTAACTTTTCAGTAATATTCTTCATATCGTCAATATAACTCCCTCCTTCATTTCCACCCATGTAGAAAAATAATTTTCCACTTATTTGTCCACCGGTTGAATCTGTTAATGCATTAATTTTTTCTGCAGTCCAGAATGCTGGTGAAAAAATACCAGCTTTTCCAAATACCTCAGGATATTTTAAAACAGCATAATAAGATATAAGACCACCCATGGAACTACCAGCAATAATCGTATTGTGTTTTGAAGAAAGTGTTCTGTATCGTTTATCAATATATGGCTTTAATGTACTCACAATAAAATCTACATATTCATCTCCCTCCCCTTTCCCAAAATCTTTAAATTCAAAAGGATTGTATTCATTCATCCTTTTTGGCCCGTTATCTATACCCACCACAATGCACGCAGCTTTATTTATTGTTGTAATAGAATCAAGGCATTCATCAATACCCCATTCACCGTATCCCGAAGTATAGTCATCAAAAATATTCTGACCATCCTGCATATAAATTACAGGGTATCTTTTTTTGCTTTTTGCATAACCGGGTGGCAGGTATAACCAGATACGCCTTGTACGGTTTAATTGCGGCATTGCAAACGCTGTGTCAAGAATGTGTACATTAGGAGAAGTTGTGTGTTGTTTTGCAATTGGAATATAATCATCCATCCAGGCTGCAATGAAAACATCAATAATAGTATCAGAAATTAAAGTAAGCAAATGATTTTCTACATCTCCACCTCCAGGTTTAACCTGTACTTTTTGCCAGCTACCCCTGGTAAATTTAAACTGGTATTCTGCTGCAGGAAGATTTTTAATCTCTACAAATGGCATGTCAGCATTTATCATAAAACCGGCTTCGGCTGATGCAGGGTTCCAGTTATTGAAATTGCCTGCTACATAAATTGAATCGCCAATATGGCCTGCAGGAAAACCCTTTAATTGAAATTTTATATTGTATTGTGAAAAGGCGAAAATGCCAGGCATTAGCATGAACACCATCAAATAAAAACGACGGCAATAACATGTAAACTTTCTTGCCTCAGGCATTTCGTTTTAATTATTTTTTTAGGTAGTCCTTTACTTTTTGATGTACCGGTAATGACAATGTGGTAACAGGAAGACGAAGAATATTTTTTATTAATCCAAGTTCTGATAAAAATGCTTTTACACCAGCAGGGTTATTTTCTGTAAAAAGCAAATGATACACTTCAAGTAACTGATCGTTCAATGATTTTGCCAAAGTGAAATCATGAGAAAGGCCGGCCCTCACCATTGCTGAAAATTGCCGTGGAAAACAATTAGCTGCCACACTAATCACACCATCTATGCCACAAGCAAGTTCCGGCAACACCAGGTCATCATCACCACTTACAACTAAAAAATCATCCGGCCTGTCTTTTAATATTTGAATACACTGACTAATATTATTGCCAGCCTCTTTTATCCCCGCAATATTTTCTACTTCGTTTGCGAGCCGGATTGTGGTGGTGGCCTCCATATTACGTCCGGTTCTTCCGGGCACGTTATATAAAATAATTGGTTTTGGAGATGCTGCTGCAATTGCTTTATAATGCTGAAAAATACCTTCCTGCGAAGGTTTATTGTAATAAGGGCATGCACTTAAAACAGCAACACATTTTTCAAGCGGGTAATTTTTTATTTGCTCTATCACTTCTTTTGTATCGTTTCCGCCAATACCCACTACTAATGGTACACGCCCTTTAATTGTATCACTTGTAAAATTAAAAATAGCCAGTTTTTCCTCTTTATCCAATGTAGGGGTTTCGCCTGTTGTGCCCAGGCTTACTACATATTCCACTTTATTTTCAATGATAAATTCAATCAGTTTTCCTAACGCTTCAAAGTCTATTGATTCATCTACTTTAAACGGTGTTACAATTGCTACACCTGTACCTTTTAACTGCTCACGTAAATTCATGCCTTATATTTTTTGGTGAAGGTATAATTATGCAATCAAACCATAAAACAAAAAGCCTCCAATTAAGGAGGCTGCATTTATTTAGTAAAAAATATTATATCGTACTAAAGTAAAATTTCAAGGTTTTAATTTATTACGCAATTAAAGATCCACATTGGTATTTCGTACAAGGGAGTGACACAACGATGTTGCCCATGGCTGCTTCTTTGCTTGGATAAAAAATTTATTCAATTATTTATCCGTAGAAAATATAATCAATAATTAAAAGCAAATTCAGGCTGGTTCAGTATGTTTGAACGTGATAAATAATTTTTATCAGGACTAAAAATAAAAAGGCAAGTGCCATGTTTTATTTTATCAATAATAAATTTATTTAAGCGTGGCGGCACAGCAGGACAACCCCAGCTTCTGCCAATATACCCTTTCGATTTTATCATTTGCTCGTTTACATATTCAGCACCATGTATTACAATATCCCTGTTGTAGGCATTATCATTAATACCTTTTTCCACACCCTCAAGCCTTAAAGAATAACCATGGCCGCCTATATAAGTCTCCTGAGTTTCATAAAATCCAAGGCTACTTTTATTACTTTCCGGTACATTTGAAAAGCGCTCTGCAAATTCTTTTCCCGACTGCATGCCATGGGCAACATAAGTATTAAATAATACTTTATAATTTTTAAGGTCAATTACAAAAAGCCTTTTTTGCGAGGAGGGTTTACTAAAGTCAACAATTGATATAATGCGGTCGTTATTGATAGTACCCATTTCTTTCATAAAATTAAAACCCTTCATAGCATAATCAAATACCTGCTTGCTTAATCCCAATGAGCTTAATCTTAAACTGTCGTATAAACTAAATTTTAAATTAACCTCTGGTACTTTTAAATTAGTGTCAATATATTCTGCGGGTGATGTTTCAGTTTTATGAGGAAAGGTTTTACCAATGGGTTTTGATTTTCCAAAAACAAATGGCATGTGTAAAATAAAAATGAAAATAGATGAAAAAAATAAATACACTTTTTTAAGTCCGATGTTTTTCATTATTTAAAAAGGTGGTTTGATGATTAGATTTTTGCGATGGCAAAGATAAGGCAGGCATTCCTCCAAATTTGTTAAAATTATTAACGTTAACAATCGCAAGTAGTTGATAAGATGGAACTAAAAATAGGTCAATAAATAATTCTGTCTAATAATTGCAACAGATACATCTATAGAACTCTAAGTTTTTATATAAAATTTATTTTTGTCCAGGCATAAAATCAATAGTCAACATTGTTGCATCGCCCTCTTGTACTGAATACCAGTTTGGATCTTTATACTCGTAATAACTGAATTCAAAAAACTGTTACAATTAAATGAAATAGAATAGCAGTTATCTTTAATCAAAAATTAAAATCTTCAGCTTTAAAACCACGGGAAAATCATTAAACTTTTAGTTCGGTTTTTTAATTTAAAGTCAAAAAAAAATGATCATACTTATGTGTCGGTTCATTAAAAAAAGCCAACTGCTTTTAATTTTTAGTTTTGTAAACTTCTGCCTGCTAAATTCAATATCTGCACAAAAGAAAATTCCTGCATTTAAAGTGATTGCTTTTTATACGGCCAAAAATGACCTTGCCCATATTAGTTTTGTAAATGAGGCTAACAAGTGGTTTCCAACTATGGCGGCAAAGTATAATTTTTCGTATGACGCTACTAATAATTGGAACAATCTTAATCTGCAATTCCTTTCTCAATACCAAATTGTAATCTTTATTGATTCAAGGCCCGACTCAATTGAACAACGAAATGCTTTTGAGGCATACATGAAAAACGGCGGCGGATGGATGGGGTTTCATTTTGCCGGCTTTGGTTTAAACAATTCTTTATATCCACAAAACTGGGATTGGTACCACAATAAATTCTTAGGCTCCGGATCTTATGTAAGTAATACCTGGAGGCCAGTATCAGCCTTTTTAAAAGTGGAGGATAAAAAACATTTTGCAACAAAAAACTTAGGCATAAAATTTAAATCCTCCCCAAGTGAATGGTACAGATGGAGCAATGATCTTAGAAATAACCCCGACATTAAAATTTTATTATCCATTGATTCATCCAGCTTCCCATTAGGTACCGGCCCTAAACTTCATGAAATTTGGCATAGCGGTTATTATCCTGTTGCATGGACAAATAAAAACTATAAGATGGTTTATATAAACATGGGGCACAACGATATAGATTATGAAAATAAAACCAATAAGGAGCTTTCCTTTACGTTTAATAATACCATACAGGATCTCTTTATTATTAATTGTTTGCTTTGGATGTCATCATCAAAGAAGTAAGGCTATGTTTTAATTTTTTTAGATGCTGCACAAAAAATCCAATTCAAAATTGACATTTCAATATTCCCAATAAAAAAGCCACCTCAAAAATGAAGTAGCTTTAATGATTACAAGTGTTGCATTTATTTTATTGAATAACTGTAAGCG
This sequence comes from Ferruginibacter sp., assembly GCA_031392305.1. Taxonomy (GTDB): domain Bacteria; phylum Bacteroidota; class Bacteroidia; order Chitinophagales; family Chitinophagaceae; genus Ferruginibacter. The sequence goes on along the minus strand of JANMVB010000136.1, from coordinate 13,564 downwards.
GTTTCGTAACTGACTCACCCGTACTTTTATTTAAAAGCCTTATTCGATAATTACCTATTTGAAGGTTGTTTAATTCAATAGTATTCGAAGTTTTAACAGAGAGCATTTTTACTATCCTACCCATGTTATCAATCACCTGTACATCTGTAAAATCGCTTATATCACTAATAAAGATTTTAGCGTTTCTAATTGCAGGGTTTGGAAATAAAGTATAATCAATCGTGGCACCTGCACCTTTCACACTTTTTACATCACTAAATTTTTCGGTATCATCCTTGCTTAACATCCTTAATCGGTATTCGGAAGTAGCTTTTAAAAGATTGTTATCCGAATAACTGTAAACGTTTCCGTTAGCTGTATTTGTTGCAAAAATTGTTGCGATTGTAATGAACTTATCCCCGGTTTTCCTTTGAATTACAAATGCCTGTGCATTCGCTTCAAAAGATGTTTGCCAGTTTAAAACAACATGGCTTCCATTTCTTATTGCAGAAAAAGACTTTATGCCAATTGGCAGAATACCTCCCTGCGAAACCAGGCACCCAAAAGAATTAGTACTGCCGGTAGTGTGAAAATAAATTTTCCATAATGCAGCGGGGGGCATATTACCACCACTCACACAATATCCAATATAACCCAATGAGCTGCAATTTGAAATATCCGGCATTGCAAAAGTTACAGTTGATTTTGATCCTTCAACATATACCGAATCAATGATGGGCGCTATGGCAGGGCAGGTTGAAAAATACAATTTTAACTGGCCATCATTGCATGCACCATTGCCATTGTTACGGCGAAAAAAACTTGGGCAAAGTGGTGATTGAGCGAAATTAACAATGCTTATTAAAAGCAATGACATAGAAAATGTAAAAATTTTCATTTTTTGAGGTTTTGAGGTTAAAAAATTATTCCCAATGGTTAACTGGAATAAAGAATTTTTTAGCAACGGATTTCAAAAAATTGGAGTTTACTAAATTGAATATATTTCTGCCAGGGCAAGCTTAAATAAATCAAAAAAAATGAAGATATTGATCGATGGAAATTATAGAAATGGACTTAATAAATACAGAGTAAAAATTTCGAAAAAGTAAATAAAGTTAAACCAGGAGATTGAGGTATTTTGGAATAAGGGTAGATTTCTTGTGTTTTGTAAAGTTATTACGATTTTTGAATTCACCAAATTTATTTTTATTTTTTTAAATTGTTCACCAGCATTGCTAAAGTAATACTCATAGAAGCATCCGATTCAATTAAAATATTTATAAAAAATTTCTATTACATGGACAATATAGTTATTCAATAAACAAAATTACAAAACAAAGTCAGCCATAAAAACTTGATCAAGTCAATAAAATAAAAAGTTATTATTTTCTTTCTCTTCAGCAATACTTAACAACAAACATTCAATTCGTAACTTGCGCAAAAATCAGTCATATGAAATTTCTTTCAGCCCTGCAGGTGCAGGCAAAAAACAAAGGTGTATCAACCGGCACAAAATGGATTGCTTCAAAAGGTGTTGCCATTGATTCTTATTCCCCGGTTGATGGCAAATTAATTGCATCCGTTAAAGCCTGCGATAAGGTAAGTTATGAAGCTGTAGTTAAACAAGCAGAGCAGGCATTTTTAGAGTGGCGTACCTGGCCTGCACCAAAACGTGGTGAAGTTATAAGACAAATTGGTGAAGAATTAAGGGCACAAAAAAGTGAACTGGGCCAACTGGTAAGTTATGAAATGGGCAAAAGTTTACAGGAAGGCTTAGGCGAAGTACAGGAGATGATTGATATTTGCGATTTTGCGGTTGGGCTTTCCCGTCAGTTACATGGCCTTACTATGCATAGCGAAAGGCCGGGGCACAGAATGTACGATCAGTATCATCCTTTGGGAATAGTAGGCATTATATCAGCGTTCAATTTCCCGGTAGCTGTATGGAGTTGGAATACCATGCTGGCATGGGTTTGCGGCGATGTTTGCATCTGGAAACCCAGTGAAAAAACTCCCCTATGCGGTATTGCCTGTCAAAATATTACGGCTAAAGTTTTTAAACGAAACAATGTACCGGAAGGTGTAAATAATTTAATAACCGGCGGAAAAGAAGTGGGCGAATGGATGAGTGCTGATACAAGGATACCCTTGGTTTCAGCAACCGGTAGTACAAGAATGGGTAAAGCTTTGGCAGCATCCGTTGCACAAAGATTGGGAAGGAGTTTATTGGAACTTGGAGGAAATAATGCCATTATTATTACCCAGGATGCAGACCTTGATATGGCATTAATCGGGGCTGTTTTTGGGGCCGTAGGTACCGCAGGCCAGCGTTGCACCAGCACCCGAAGATTAATCATACATGAAAAAGTGTATAATAAATTCAAGGAAAAATTAGTGAATGCTTACAAGCAATTAAAGATTGGCGATCCGCTGAATGAAAAAAATCATGTAGGCCCGTTGATTGACTCCGATGCAGTGAAAATGTATGTAAATGCAATAGAAAAATGCAAATTGGAAGGAGGAAGTTTTATTGTGGAAGGCGGACTATTAAAGGGTAAAAGATATGAAAGTGGTTGCTATGTAAAACCATGTATAGCCGAAGCAAGAAATAGTTTTGAAATTGTACAGCACGAAACCTTCGCTCCTATTTTATACCTCATGAAATATAAAACCCTCGACGAAGCTATTGCCATGCAGAACGGCGTACCGCAGGGTTTATCCTCAGCCATCATGACAAACAATTTAAGAGAGGCCGAAAAATTCCTTTCACAGTCTGGCAGCGATTGTGGTATCGCCAATGTAAACATCGGTACATCCGGTGCTGAAATTGGTGGTGCATTTGGTGGTGAAAAAGAAACCGGCGGCGGCAGGGAAAGCGGCAGCGATGCCTGGAAAGTGTACATGCGCAGGCAAACCAATACAATTAATTATACGGATAAATTGCCGCTGGCCCAAGGGATAAAGTTTGATTTGTAAAAGGATTTAAATACAGTTTACACCTTTTGAAAAAGGGTAAACTGCATAGGTAATAAGATATAGGAAATTCATCTTTTAAAAAGCAGCAGGAAAATGCAGCTTTTTTTTTATATTGCACAAAATTTATAAGCGATAAAAATATCTACGCCCATATCACCTTTCCTCAGCAGCAATCTCGATTTGCTGAATCACTAAGTTTACTTGCCGGTAAGTTCCGATCCCGTCTTAATATATCCTTCCTTATTTTTAGAAAAGAAATTGATCCCTAAATTAATTATCATTTATCAAATTATCAATTTATAATCATGCAATCAACTATAACTTTATCCACCAATACTCAAAACTATATAAGCCTCGAAGAAAAATATGGCGCACACAATTACCATCCACTGCCTGTTGTATTAGAGCGGGGCGAAGGAGTATTTGTATATGACGTGGATGGTAAAAGATACTACGATTTTTTAAGTGGATATTCAGCAGTAAACCAGGGCCACTGCCATCCTCAAATTATTGCTGCCTTAGCTGAACAGGCGCAAAAACTAACTTTAACCAGTCGGGCATTCCACAGCAATTTGTTGGGTAAATATGAAAAATACCTTACTGAATATTTTGGGTATGATAAAGTATTACCCATGAATACCGGTGTGGAGGCGGTAGAAACTGCCATTAAACTTTGCCGTAAATGGGGCTATGAAGTAAAAGGCATCAAAGCGGATATGGCAAAACTTATTGTATGTAATGGAAATTTTCATGGCCGTACTGTCAATATTATTTCTTTTAGCGATGACCCTGCAGCAAAGAAAAATTTCGGGCCATTTTTAATGGGCTATCAATCCATTCCTTATAATGACCTGACCGCATTGGAAAAGGTCTTTCAGGATACAAATGTTGCCGGCTTTTTATTTGAACCCATGCAAGGAGAAGCAGGTGTGGTAGTACCCGATGAAGGGTATTACACAGGCATAAGAAATTTATGCAGCGAGTACAATGTGCTGATGATTGCCGATGAAATACAAACCGGCCTGGCACGTACCGGAAAAATGCTGGCATGCGATCACGAAAATGTACGCCCCGATATTTTGATACTTGGTAAAGCTTTAAGCGGCGGTGTACTACCTGTTAGTGCAGTATTATGCGATAATGAAATAATGATGACCATCAAGCCTGGTGAACATGGAAGTACTTATGGCGGTAACCCTTTGGCATGTGCAGTTGCCATGGCAGCTCTGCAGGTTTTAAAAGATGAAAACATGGCTGCAAATGCAGCAGAAATGGGCGAACTGCTACGCAGCGAATTGCGAAATCTTCATTCACCTTTTATACAATTGGTAAGGGGCAAAGGTTTGCTGAATGCAATTGTTATAAAACATTCCAATCCTGAAGCTGCATGGGATTTATGCCTGGCATTAAAAGAAAACGGGTTACTTGCAAAGCCAACGCACGGCGATAAAATACGCTTTGCACCTCCCCTCTTAATTACAAGGGAGCAAGTGCTTGAATGTGTTGAGATCATTGGTAAAAGTTTGCAAAGCCTTTTATAATATTTATGAAAATCAAAGCCGGAATAGTATTATAATTTCAGTTTTAAGACTTTACAACTATACCACACCAGGGGTTATAACAATGGTGCCCTATCCCTCCCAAAAATGGGGATGTTCCAAAAGGGGTAATAATTGTTATTATTTAAAACGCAATTAAAGATCCCCAATGGTATGCGGTACAAGGGAGTGACACAACGATGTTGCCCATGGCTGCTGCTTCGTTCGGACAAAAAAGCAATTCAAAATTTTTAACCCTTTACCAATATAATAGTTTTTATGGACACTCACCTTCATCACACCCATGTAGAAACGCATTTAAAAAGCACGGATTTTTTACGGGATATTGTTATTGGAATGAGTGATGGGTTAACTGTTCCATTTGCTTTGGCGGCTGGTTTAAGTGGCGCAGTATCCAACAGTAATATTATTGTTATTGCGGGTATTGCTGAAATATGTGCAGGCAGTATTGCCATGGGCCTTGGCGGATACCTCTCCGGAAAAACTGAACAAGATCATTATAAAAGTGAAATTAAAAGAGAATATGAAGAAGTAGAAAACCTGCGTGAAGTGGAGATAAAAGAAACAAAAGAATTTTTTGCCAGTATTGGTTTAAGCCCTTCTTTGCAGGAGCTGGCTACAGAAGAAATTGCACAGGATAAGGACCGCTGGGTAAATTTTATGATGAAGTACGAACTTGGCCTCGAAAAACCTGATCCGAAAAGAGCCACAAAAAGTGCCTTAAACATTGGGCTTTCTTATGTGGCAGGCGGCATAATACCACTGAGCCCATATTTCTTTATCGACACATCGCTGGAGGCACTGGAAATATCTGTAGTTGCTACCCTGGTATGCCTCTTTGTTTTTGGATATGTAAAAAGCAGGGTCACGGGCATCAACCCATGGATGGGTGCATTGCGTGTAGCCATGATTGGTGCAATGGCTGCTGCTGCAGCTTTTGGCGTAGCAAAATTATTTGAAGCTTAATAAACCAGAAACGTAAAGGTGGTTGTAAGCATCTGTTTACGCATATTTTTATTATTGAACAAGCATTAAATCTTTCCTGGTCATCGTTGTGTCACTCCCTTGTACCGCATACCATTGGGGATCTTTCATTGCGTAATAGGAAGCAAAATAATTAGCTTATTGCTAATTACTCAGTAGATAAAATCAAAGAATTTAAAGTGCTCATTTTATCAATCAACAGCTTCGGATTAGTATGACCAGATTACGGCTTCCTTAACTTTATAAATAACTCCGCATCTTTTCTTGGAGTTATGGAATTATAACACGTCTCCATAATTTCAATCTTAAATTTTTGCTGAAATAGCTTTGTATATTCATCTATATTTCCACCGAATGGCGGGCTTTCAGCAAAATCTTTGTTGAATAGTAACCCAACTAATTTTCCACTAGTTTTTAATAAGCCATACATTTTATCAGCATAAGCCGTTCTTAAACCAGGTGATAATGCGCAAAAAAATGTTTGCTCTATTACCAGGTCGTATTGACCAGTGTGCGAAAAAAAATCTGCGCAGATAATTTTTAATTTACTATCAAGCCATTGTGCAAATTTCACTTCCAGGCTTTTACAAAGTGTAGCAGAAATATCAATTAAGGTAATATTGGCAAACCCTCGCTGTAGCAAATATTCAGCTTCGTAGCTATTGCCACACCCGGGTATAAGTATAGCAATATCCTTATCAGTTAACTGGTCAATATAATCTTTTAGTGGTGTGGTTATTTCACCTTTGTCCCAGCTTGTAGCTCCGGTAATATAGTGGTTGCTCCACCAGGCTTCGTCCAGTTCCATTATAAATGATGTTTATTGTCTTTTGAAATATTTTCTATCGTCCATTCAATTTTTTTAGTAAAGGCATGTTGACGAACGGTGCAATCTTCTTTACTACAGATACTACAGCTAAAATCCAGGCAGGGGTCATTGTGTACAAACAATTCAATAGATTCTCCGAATGCCTCTTTTACAAGTGTAGATAATGCATCAATTTCTGCATGTGCTTCTCTTACGTTGAGGTACCAGGGTACAGTAAGATGGCAATCAATATGGAGTGTGCCGCCATATTTAATTATGCGCAGGTTGTGCAGGTCAATCCAGTTGTGCCGCCTGTTATTATTCAACATTAAAACCATTTCATTTATCAGGGTATCATCTGCTTCATCCATAATACCGGATACTGAGCTTCTGATAATTTTGTATCCTGTAAACATAATGATGATGGCAAACAGTATTGCAACTGCACTATCTATCCACCACAATTTTAAAAAATATAGTAAAATGAGACCTATAATAATACCAACGGTTGAGTAAGTATCTGTTTGCAAATGTTTGCCGGTTGATACTAAAGCAAGGGATTTATTTTTTTTACCTGTTTTAATACAAATAACCCCGGCTATATAATTAATAACACCAGTAATTGCAACCAGCAAAATACCGTAATCTAATTTTTTTATAACATGCGGATGGATGAGATTATTGATGGCTTCATAAATAATGATGAGCCCGGCTATTAAAATTAATGTGCCCTCCACTGCAGAGGATAAAAACTCTGCTTTGCCATGCCCATAAGGATGATCCCTGTCTTTAGGTTTGGCGCTAACATACAAACTGTACACTCCAATTAGCCCGGCTATCACATTTACCGTACTTTCCAAAGCATCTGTTAATATGGCAACAGAACCGGTAAGGTACCAGGCAATTACTTTCATTATAAAAAGCAGGATGCCGATACCGGTAATGATTTTTTGAAGCCGAAGATTTTTCTGTACAGTTTGCAAATAAATGGAATTGAGCCTGCAAATATAAACGCTCTTGGTTTAATACAGACTGCGTTAAAAATGAAGCCGCAATTCGTACATTTGCACACATTAATAAAAATAAAAAGTTACTTCACATTTCATAATTAAAGATCCACATAGGTATGCGGTACAAGAGAGTGACACAACGATGTTGATCAATGCACAAATGACCGTTACAAAATAAATAAAATGGAACTGAGTAAAAATTATATCCCAACAGAAGTAGAATCAAAATGGTACGGGCACTGGCTTGACAAAGGATATTTTAACAGTGTGCCGGATGAAAGAGAGCCCTACACAATTGTGATACCTCCGCCAAATGTAACTGGGGTTTTGCACATGGGTCATTGCCTGAATAATACCATTCAGGATATACTCATTCGTACTGCCAGGATGCATGGAAAAAATGCCTGCTGGGTACCGGGCACTGATCATGCATCGATAGCTACCGAAGCCAAAGTAGTAGCAATGCTGAGGGAAAGGGGTATTGCCAAATCTTCGCTTAGCCGTGAAGAATTTTTAGCGTATGCCTGGGAATGGAAAGAAAAATATGGTGGTATCATTTTGCAGCAATTAAAAAAATTAGGCTGCAGTTTAGACTGGAACAGAACAGCCTTTACAATGGATGAAGATTACCACAGATCGGTAATAAAAATTTTTGTAGAACTGCATAAAAAAGGGAGTATTTATCGTGGCGACAGAATGATAAACTGGGATGTAAAAGCTAAGACAGCCCTGAGTGATGAGGAAGTAATAAGAAAAGAGACAAAGCAGAAATTATATTACTTAAGATATGATTTAGCCCCCCTGCCCCCCAAGGGGGGTTCTGAAGAATTTGACTCTTCAGGTAACTCTCATTTTAGATTTGAAGATGAACCATCAGACTCTTCGAAGACCTCCCCTTTAGGGGACGGGGGCGAATCAGGCTCTTCAAATTACTCCCCTTTAGGTGACGGGGGCACCATTATCATCGCCACCGTTCGCCCTGAATCTATCATGGGAGATACTGCCATTTGTGTACATCCTGACGATGAACGCTACAAACATTTGCATGGAAAATTTGCACTGGTGCCCCTGTTAAATCGCAGGATACCTATTATTACGGATGATTATGTTACGATGGATTTTGGTACCGGAGCACTGAAGGTAACTCCTGCCCACGACATGAATGACAACCAGCTTGGATACAAACACAAGCTGGAAGTAATTGATATTTTTAATGATGACGGTACCCTTGGACCAGCCGCCCAAATTTTTATTGGTGAAGAAAGATTTGCTGCAAGAAAAAAAATAGTTGAACGCCTGGAGGCTGAAGGTAAAATTGAAAAGGTAGAAGATTATATAAGTGAGGTAGGATATAGCGAAAGAACAGACACTGCTGTTGAGCCTCGCCTTAGTATGCAATGGTGGGTGCAGATGAAGGATATTGCCGACCCTGCGTTGAAGGCAGTAATTCCACCTTTAACAGGTGGTGACGATGAAAATGAAATTGATTTTTACCCGCCCAAGGTTAAAAACACTTACCGGTATTGGATGGAAAATATAAAGGATTGGTGCATAAGCCGGCAACTTTGGTGGGGCCACCGCATACCAGCCTGGTATGATGAAGATGGCAATGTATATGTTGCAGAAACCCTCGAAGACTTACATAAACAAAGGCCCGAAACCATTAAACTTCCTTTAAGGCAGGATGAAGATTGCCTGGATACCTGGTTTTCTGCGTGGCTTTGGCCTTTTGAAGTATTTAAGGGTTACAGTAATCCCGGCAATGAGGAAGTAAAATATTACTACCCAACTAATACGATTGTGACAGCGCCTGAGATCCTTTTCTTTTGGGTAGCAAGAATGATTATGGCCGGTTTTGAATACATGGGAGAAAAGCCTTTTAACGAAGTTTATTTTACAGGTATTGTTCGGGACAAACTTGGTAGAAAGATGAGTAAACAACTGGGAAACTCTCCTGATTTACTTGGCCTGATAGATGAATATGGCGCTGATGCTGTACGATTTGGTATAATGGTAGCTTCACCGGCAGGCAATGATATTATGTTTGATGAAGCTTCACTGGAACAGGGACGAAATTTTAATAATAAAATATGGAATGCCCTAAAATTAATCCGTAGCTGGGAGGCAAGATTGGACACTCCTTCTACAGCGGCACCATCCAGCACTACTCAATCTCCTGGTGCAACTTCTGTTACATCGCTCAACACCTATAATTTCGCCATTGATTGGTTTGAAAACCGTATGAACCAGGTAAAGGCAGAAGTAGATGGAATGATGAAACAATTCAGGCTGAGCGAAGCTTTAAAAACAGTTTATTCATTAATATGGGATGATTTCTGTAGCTGGTATCTTGAGTGGGTTAAACCGGGTTTTGAGCAACCTGTAGCGGCATTGGTTTATGAAAAAACTGTAGGCTTTTTTGAGGAAATGATGATCCTTTTGCATCCATTCATGCCTTTTATTACCGAAGAAATTTTTCATTTACTTAAAAATCAGCCGACTGATTTGTGTATTACGCAGGCTACCAGTTATAAAAAACCAGCAGCATCAATTTTGGCTGATGGAGAATTGTTAAAGCAGGTAATCACTTCTCTGAGAGATGCCCGAAATAAAAACCAGTTAAAACCTAAAGAAACAATCAGGCTTCATATACAAACAGCAACCCCGCAAGCCTACCAGGCTATTGAAGGAATTTTGAGCAAACAGGTAAATGCTGAAAGTATCAGTTTCATCAATGAAGCATTGCCGAATTCCATTGTAGTAGCAGTAGAAAAGGATAAGTTTTATATCGCATCCGAAAAAGAGGTTGACAGTGCCAGTTTAAAAAATGACCTGTTGAAAGATCTGCAGCACCAACAAAGTTTTTTATTAAGCGTACAAAAAAAACTGGGTAACGAACGTTTTGTACAAAATGCAAAACCTGAAATACTTGAATTAGAAAGGAAAAAGCAGGCGGATACTGAGAATAGGATCAGGACTATTGAAGAAAGCCTGGCCACCCTTAATTAACATTTTTTGATACTAATCAGCCTGTAATTTCGTTGTATCTTAAAATAAGATAGGATGCATAAAAAAATTTACCTGATTATACCGGCTTTTACTTTGTTATTATTAAGTACGGTTATTGTTTTGGCGCAAAAACCAGATAAATCTGCAATTCCTCCAGGTGCTAAATTTAAGCGCCCCATGGTTAAATCTTACCTTGGAAAAGTAAATGGAAAAGTTACCATAAACCCCGAAGAAGGAAGACAACTGATAACACAACCCATTAAAATTTTAGATGACAAGAATATAGTTTACACAATTTCCTCTTACCAATTTGTGTACAAACGCATTGGGGTTACTGAGGATGAAGAAACAGGAAAAGCCTCACCACAAAGTGATATAGCTTCAGACAGGTTTACAACTACCCCACTTCCGGACATCTGGCAAAAAAATATTGTTGAGGGATTGCACTCCGGCGAGGAATTGTATTTTTTTGATATCATTGTATTTGATAAACAGGGCCGCCGGTTTTTTGCTCCCGAAATAAAAATTACAATTCAGTAAGAAGCTTTTTCAATTCCATACACTTTTTTTTTCTTAAGTTATTTAGCTTAGGACATATCCCCAAACTTAAAAGACCGAAATACATTTTTTCCAAACAGTGTATCATTGGGCAACATCGTTGTGTCACTCACTGGATCGTCATACCTATGTGGATCTTTTCCTACATTTTAACGAAGAAATGTAACGCTACTTATTTTGTAAAATGTCTAACCCATAATCGTGTAATTCAATTAAAGATTTATGAAAATGCAAAAGGCCCGATAGAAATCGGGCCTTTGTTTACGAACCTAAGTCGGTTCAGTAACCCCCAAAGAAAACTTCTTGTTTACCAAGCACAAGTGCATCATCTCCGGGCTGATAAGTAAACGTATTATGATGCTAATTATTTTGCCTGGCATCAAATATTCGTATAGAATTTAAAAGTTTTAAAAATACTAATACTAGCAGGTTTTATACATCAATCTATATAAAACCGGAAGTAGATTAAAGGAAGCTGTTGTAGGTTTTACCCTAAACAGCCTCCTTGTCATCACTAAACCCCCGTTTAGTATTTTTTTATTAATAAGTCTTATTGGCGAAACAATTGAAATCTAAGGCTTCGATTTAAAGCAGATGATTTCCCGAATTGAAAATGATGATGCCCCGAACTAACAGACGGGTTATTTGCAAAAATCCATGGAAACTTATTCAAAGCATTAAATAGTTTATCGGGTATTTTGTAATGCCATAATTTAGAATAAACATCTGGTAAAAGAAGCAAAAAAATAAGGTTTACCTTAAACGACTCAGCAATGGAGTATATGAAAAAAGGAAAAGGTGATATTAAAGGAGTAAATATCTTTCGCATTGGTTTGTGGTTTGAGGTTTCAGAAATATGGTTACCCACAGGAGAAGAAACTATAATTCACTTATGAATTAAACTATCAGAGGATTTTATATTTTGAAGTTTGAATAACTGAGGTAATAGTCATTTCAATTTCTTATGCAAACATAGTCAGGATTTTTAAATCGCCAAAAATTTATTTAGTAATTTTACGGTGCATATCAAAAATATTCTAAATAAGCCAATTAATTTAGATATTTTTTAAAAATAAAGGTATTTAATATTAATTTTAACATAATTATCAACATTATTTAAATAAAAAATTATTTCTTCAATAGGTTTTTCACTATTCTTTATAGAATCTACCTACTGAATTTATCAACCCAAATTAAATATGCGTATTAAACCGCAATAAATGTGAATGTGGAATTTACGATCTGCTCCAATTTCAATCCAATAAAATCAATTTGATTTTACTAAACACCTCGCTATTTATTCTTCACTTGCCATTACCACCTTTTTTCTTTCTTGTTCAAATCTCATTTTTAAAGTTGCAAGATCAGGATGGAATACTTGTCTATAAATTCTCTCGCTCTCTTCCTTTTTAAAAATGAACACTCCCTCATTTGAGCAAAAAAAAATAACCACAAAATCCAGAAAAAGCATTGGTTCAATTATCGGCCATTTAGTCTTACACAAAAAACTGCTACCCCAGATATCTGTCTAACTAATTTAAATCCCTATCAGAAGGAACAAAAATTATTTTGATAGAAGGGTAAAGAGCATATAATCTATGTGTATTTCAGAAGTTGAGATTGTTAATATAGAGAATTAACAACATCGTAAAATTATACAAAATAAAATTAGATATAAATTACATAAACTACTATTTTTCAACTTATTAAATTCCATTTTATAGATTTTAAAATATGATTAATCCTGGAGACTATAAAATTGACTAAATGAAGTTTTATCAGGGTATATATAAAATATAAAATTATCGACAAAATATATTATTGATTGTATTTCAATTGTTTAAATTAAAAAATTGAAACTAACTTTATGAGTATCACTTTTTTTATGCTTCGGCAAGTTGGCAGTATCTAATCCTAAAGTAATTAGCTTATAAAATTTCATAATCTGAAAAAGTTTACTACTCTCTCCCTATCTTTCAGGTATATAACAAATTGAAAATTAAGGTATGTGGAAAAAACATTACGCTTTTGTAACGATAATAGCAAGCCTGACATTATTGCTGCTTTCCTGTTCAGTACCCAAAGAACTGGAGTACCGGGATTTCAAAAATTTCTCAATTGACAAAGTGGGTTTTTCTTCTACAGTATTAAAAATGGATCTTGTTTATTATAATCCAAACAATTTTGGGTTGCAGCTACAACGTACCGACCTGGATGTTTTCCTGGATAATAATTACCTGGGGCATACAGTACAGGAGCAACAGATTACCATACCAGCTAGGGCTGAATTTGGAATTCCTATCAAGATTGATGTGGATATGAAAAACCTGTTAAAAAATGGATTTGTTACCCTGCTAAATAACGAAGTGATGGTGAAGGTTACAGGATCTGTAAAAGTTGGGAAAGCGAACGTTTATAAAAGCTTTAAAGTTAATTATGAAGGGATGCAAAAATTTACACTTTTCTAATTCATAAAAAAACCGCCCAAAAGGACGGTTTTTTTATGAATTTATAATTTTTCTGCGAATACAGTTAAGGAGTTGGATTAGAAGGTGCCGCAGGCTTTTTACAGCATTTTGGCAACTTGGCATAAGCAGATTCTTCAGCCGTAACATCATCGGCATCATATCCTAAATTGGCTATAGCTGTTTTTAACTGCTCAATATTGTTCCTGTCAGTGA
>JANMVB010000485.1:0-3054 GCA_031392305.1 Ferruginibacter sp. | reverse complement strand
GTCCTGCTCATCCACCCTGGTAGTAACCCTTACATCCCGGCTACTAAAGTTGGTTGTAAATGGGTGCAGGCTTATATCCTGTCTTCCGGCTTCAAAATCAAAACCAATCCTTTTCAAAATTTCCATACCAAATTTCCACTGATCATCTTTGTTAAAATGTTGATGAAGGAATGAATTGTCAGCAGCAGGTTTGTTACGGATTGTTTCGAGCAATGAAATTAACTGCGGTTTTAGATCATTGAAAATTTTATCAGTAATGTCAATGGTCAACCCCTTATCATAATCATTCATCAAGGCATTGTACGGATGGCTTTCAAAACCAAGCATGGCTGCTTCCTGCTTTTTTAATTCAATTAACCGGTGCAATGGCTCCTGGAAAAGAGCAAATGAATTTTGCGCCCTGGCCTTTGCCCACGCATGATATGATCTGTTAACTGCTTCGCTCATTTGGCGTACAAATGATGCCGTTAGTTTTTTATTACGGTTATAATCTTCCTGGCTGAGTTGTACATTTCTCTTTTCTGCAGCACCCAGGTCTTCTTTTGCATTTAGCTCCAAAATTAAAGCGCCCAGTTTTTCATCTGTAAATTGCTCATGTGCTATTTCACTTAATGTTGCAATCTGGCGACCCCTGAAATCGTTGCCTTTGGGCGGAAGATAAGTTTCCTGGTCCCATTGCAAAACTGCAGATGCGTATTTTACATCGGCTATTTTTTGCATCTTTGTTTTGTACTCCGTATATAATTCTGCTGAACTCATCTAATAATTTTACAAAATGAAAGTCCAAGTTATTACATCTTTTTTAGAATCAATTGCACCACCCTTACTGCAGGAAAATTATGACAATGCAGGTTTATTGACGGGTAGCCAAAACTGGGACTGTAGCGGGGTAATTACCACATTGGATGCTACCGAAGAGGTGGTGATGGAAGCAGTCCGTTTAAATTGCAATCTTATTGTAACACATCACCCAATTATTTTTAGCGGGTTAAAAAAAATAACCGGCAAAAATTATGTAGAAAAAGCCGTGATAGCTGCTATTAAAAATGACGTAGCTATTTATGCAATTCATACCAACCTGGATAATATTATTAGTGGTGTAAATAGAATGATGGCAGATAGGTTGATGCTTATCAACCGCCAGGTATTGTTACCTAAGCAAAATATGCTGAAGAAACTGGTAACATTTGTGCCTTCAGCTCACGTAGAAAAAGTAAGGGATGCAATGCTGGCCGCAGGTGGCGGGCATATTGGCAACTACAGCGATTGCAGCTTTAGTACCCCTGGGGAGGGAACTTTTAAAGCAGGCGAGAATAGCCGGCCTTTTGTCGGCTCCATCGGACAAAGGCATACTGAAAAAGAAATAAAAATTGAGACTATTTTTCCTGCCTGGCTTGAAGGTGAAATTTGCCAGGCCATGATAAAAGCCCATCCTTATGAAGAAGTAGCTTACGATATTTTTAACCTGGGGAATGTTACCCAAAACATTGGTAGCGGCCTGGTTGGTGAACTGGCAGAGGCTTTGACCGAATTGCAGTTTTTACAGCTTTTGAAAACAGTCTTTAATTTACAAGTGGTGCGCCACACGCCGCTCACCGGAAAAGTGGTGAAAAAAGTAGCCCTTTGCGGCGGGGCAGGTAGTTTTTTAACCGGCAATGCGGTGGCTGCCGGGGCCGATTTTTATATTACCGGAGATGTTAAATATCATGAGTTTTTTGATGCAAACGGGCGGCTGGTAGTTGCTGATATTGGCCATTACGAGAGCGAGCAGTTTACAATTGAGCTGTTATTTGATATTTTGAAGGAAAAATTCCCTAACTTCGCCGTCCAAAAAACAGGGTTAAATACCAATCCTGTACAATATTTTATCCAATTTCCCTAAAGGCTTTTTTAGGGAGGCGAACAGAAAATTTGCTTAAAATGTTGGAGACAAATACAACAGGTTGATAAAAAAGAAAATTAAATTCAAACAAAATATATGGCCGCAGTAAAAGATTTCTCAGTTGAAGAAAAATTAACTTCTCTCGTTCATTTGCAAAAAGTCGATTGTAAGCTGGATGAAATTCAGATTTTGAAAGGGGAGTTGCCGATGGAAGTAAAAGACCTGGAAGATGAAATTGAAGGTTTGCATGCAAGGCAAACCCGGGTAGAAGAAGAAATTAATGGCATGCAGGAATTTATAAATCAAAAGAAAGAAGCCATTAAAGAAGCCGAAGCTTTGATAAAAAAATACGAAAAGCAAAGTGACAACGTAAAGAATAACCGTGAGTTTGAAGCGATCAATAAAGAGATTGAAATGCAAACGCTTGAAGTAAAACTTTGCGAAAAACATATCAAAGATGCTACAGAAGAAATTGGGGATAAAGCCCGCCAGTTAGATGCTGCAAAAAAAGCAGTAGCAACTAAAGAGAATAATTTGTCTGGCAAAAAAGGCGAGCTGGAAAAAATCATCAACGAAACAGAAAAGGAAGAAACGTTATACAACAAACAAGCCGGCGAAGCCCGCAGCCATGTTGACGAACGCCTTATTTTAAGCTACGACCGCATCCGCAAAAATTATCGCAATGGCCTGGCAGTAGTGCCAGTTGAAAGAGATAGCTGCGGCGGCTGTTTTCATGCCATCCCCCCGCAAAAACAAAGCGAAATTAAATTGCGTAAAAAAGTGATCGTATGCGAAAACTGCGGACGTATTTTGGTGGATACAGATTTGAATGATAGTGTGGAAATTAAATAAAAACCAATCAAAAATTAATATTTATAAAAGCTCACAAAAGTGGGCTTTTTTTATGCGATGCCGTTTATCAGCTTTGGATATTGATTCAACTTTCGTTATTTCTTTTTTTTAATTATTGTCCCGGCAAAAAAAGCAATGGTCATCATTGTTGCGTCGCACTCTTGTACGTTATACCTATGGGGAGCTTTACCTACCAGATAGAAAAAATTCCCACAGTATCCTTGTATTTCTTTATGACCCGATTATTTTATTTTCATCTGCCTTCAGCTCATTTAAATTTTAGGATTTGTAAACATATTCCATCAGCGTTAGGGGAATTA
>JANMVB010000476.1:0-19277 GCA_031392305.1 Ferruginibacter sp. | reverse complement strand
TTTGAAATAATCTGAATCGTTTTAAAGACTGAGTTAGTAATTGTTGTGATTAATCAATGGCTCGTCGACAGAAAATTATTACAGGGCGGCTAAGGTAAAGGCAAAATTTGTAAGGTTTATGCACATTATGTTTTAATAAGGGTTTAGCAATGATTACCCACTTGTAATCCACATGCAAAATTAGTTTATTAACGGCTTGTACACAGGATTATCAACATACAACATTCAAACAGGACGGCTTTAGGTAATAATTTATTAACATAGCGGTTGAGCCAATTTTATATTTCTTCACCAAGTGCATAATTTATTCGTGTTGTTATTCTGAATTTGAATCATTAATTTCTGAAGGAAATAATTTATATGCAGGTTGAGTTCAAATTAATAATAGTAAATCTACCAGGAAAGCGGGTTTAGTAAAAATACTACCTGAATTATTTTTTAAAAAAATAGTTAATGATCCTGGTTGCATTCTTTATGGAAGAATTTTAATAAGATGTATGCTGATTGTCTGAATAAGTTTCAAGGAAATTATGCCAGACCTTCATTAATCTCAATGATTAAAAATGCTATATAGATAGTATAAACGCAATTAAAGATCCCCAAAGGTTTTGAGTACAAGAGGGCGATGCAACGATGATCCCCATAGCTTCACAGCCCGGACAAAAAAATCCTATTAACGTTTTTACACGTTGTTCAATATATCTTTGCTGCTTCACAATTAATCAAAATAACAATTCATCAATGACGATAAGTTACAATTGGCTGAGCGAATATTTACCTGAAAAGATAGAGCCTGAAAAATTGGGCAAAATACTTACCTCTATTGGTTTGGAGGTAGAAAGCGTGGAAAAATATGCTGAGTTAAAAGGCGGTCTGCAGGGTTTAATTATTGGTGAGGTATTGGAGGTGCAAAAGCACCCGGATGCTGATAAACTAAGCATAACTAAGGTAAATACCGGCGGCAGTGATTTATTGCAGATTGTTTGTGGGGCGCCAAATGTAGCTATAGGGCAAAAGGTAGTGGTTGCCACTGTTGGCACCACCATTTACCCAATTAATGCGGAACCGGTAACAATGAAAAAAGCTAAAATCCGGGGAGTTGAAAGTTTTGGAATGATCTGTGCCGAAGATGAAATTGGGTTGGGGGCAGACCATGCAGGTATAATTGTGTTGCCTGCTGCAACTAAAGTGGGTATTGCTGCAACGGAATATTATGAACCTTACGAAGATTTCATTTTTGAAATTGGCCTTACACCTAACCGTATGGATGCTATGAGCCACGTGGGTGTGGCAAAAGATTTTTGTGCTTATTTATCGCACCATAATAAAAAAACGACTTCAATAAAATCTCCTTTTAAAAATACATTTAAGGCTGGTCAGCAAAATATTCAGATAGAAGTAAGTATTGAAAATGCGGATGCCTGTCAGCGTTATTCGGGTATAAGCATCCAGGGTGTAACGATAGCTGATAGCCCTAAGTGGCTGCAGCAAAGATTGAGCAGTATTGGCTTAAAGCCGATTAATAATATAGTGGACATTACTAATTTTATATTACACGAATGTGGCCAACCGCTGCATGCATTTGATGCAGACAGGATTACAGGTAACAAAATAGTTGTGAAAAATTTATCCGAAGGCACTTCGTTTATAACCCTTGATGAAAAAGAAAGAAAGCTTTTTGCTACAGATTTGATGATATGCAATGCAGACGCACCCATGTGTATTGCCGGGGTATATGGGGGAATGGTAAGTGGAGTTACGAAGAATACTAAAAATATTTTCCTGGAAAGTGCATGGTTTAATCCTGCCGTTATTCGTAAAACATCTTTGCTGCATGGGTTGCGTACTGATGCGGCCACCCGTTTTGAAAAAGGGGTAGATATCAGCAACACAGTAAATGTTTTGAAAAGGGCTGCAATGCTGATACAGGAAATTGCAGGTGGTAGCATTGAATCAGATATTATTGATGTGTACCCTGCACCTAAAAATAAAAATGAAATTGCCCTTAAATATCATTACCTAAAAAAACTGAGTGGTAAAAATTATCATGGAGATACCATAAAAAATATTTTAAGCGCTCTTGGTTTTGAGATTTTAAAGGAAGGTATGGATGATATACGGGTTGCAGTTCCATTTAGTAAAACTGACATTACAATACCTGCCGATATTGTAGAAGAAATTATGCGGATAGATGGGCTTGACAATGTGGAAATACCGGCAGCGATCACCATTTCGCCATCAGTTGAAACGCTTGCAACGGCGGCTGCCTGTAAAGAAAAGGTTGCATCATTTTTAATGGGGATTGGCTTTAATGAGATATTTACCAATAGTATTACTAATGCTAGCTATTACACTGAAGATACTTTGCAAACCAGCGTGCGAATGATCAATAGCCTTAGTGCAGAATTAAATGTGATGCGGCCCGCAATGATGGAAACCGGTCTTGAGACTGTTGCTTACAACTGCAACCGCCGCAACAATGATTTAAATTTATTTGAATTCGGGAAAATTTATAGCTCAAAATCAGTTGGGGATTATACAGAGGAACAACACTTAAGCATATATATTACTGGTAAGGGCCATACCGATGGGTGGAAAATAAAAAGTGAAAAGGCCGATTTTTATTATGCAAAAGGAGTATGTGAAAGCATTCTTAAGCAATTAGGTTTAAAAATATCCAGCTACAATATAGTGGGGGATGAAAAACTGGATAGTTGTACACAGGTAATTACAAGGAATGAGCGGGTTGCTACAATTGGAAGTATCAATAAAAAAACGCTGGGTGTTTTTGATATAAAACAACCAGTTTTCTTTATTGATATTAAGTGGGATAAAGTGTTGGAATTAAATGAAAAAAATAGCATTCATTATTCAGAAATTCCTAAGTTTCCTGCTGCTGTAAGGGACCTCTCTATAGTAGTGGCAAAGAATTTGCAATACCAGGATATTGAAAAAGCAACCAAAGCAGCCAGTGTAAATAAATTGCAATCCCTTAATTTGTTTGATGTATTTGAAAGTGAAAAGTTAGGTGCAGATAAAAAAGCTATGGCAATCAGTTTTACTTTTTTGGATATTGAAAAAACACTTACTGATAAAGACATTGATATGATGATGGCAAAAATTATTGCATCGTACGAAAAGGAGTTGAGTGCAGAAATTAGAAAATAGGAAGCTGTAAATTTTTAATGCCGGCAGATTGTAAGTTTCATGAGTATGATAGATGAAAATATCAAAAGAATTAATAATAAGCTACAGCAATTGCTGAAGCAACTACAGGTATTACAAAAAGAAAATGAGAAATTGAATTCAACCCTGCTGGCTTTAAATGAGAACCAGGAAAAGGATAAATTGTATATCCTGCAATTGCAACAGCAGGTTGGTATTTTAAAATCTGCAGCAGGCCAGATGACAGAGGAAGATAAAAAATCGTTTGAGAAAAATATCAACCAGTATTTGCGGGAAATTGATAAATGCATCGGACTACTAAGCGAATAAACAATGTCAGAATTAATTCCAGTTAATATCGTTATTGCCGATAGATCGTACCGGATAAAAACCCTGGCCAGGGACGAGGAAGTAATACGCCGCACCCTCAAAACTATTAATGATAAAATCATAGAATTTAAAACCCAGTTTGCCGGAAAGGATATGCAGGATTATATAGCAATGGTGCTTATATGGTATGCTACCCAGGCGACATCCGAATCGAATCCGTCGCTGGAACAGGAAATGCTGTCTGCACTTATCAAAATTGAAGAGCAACTGGATAAAGCATTGTAAATTACCTGTCTCCCATCTCCAATCCCCGCAATAGTATTCTAAAATCATTATCTTCGCCCATTCATCATCTTGCTCAATAATTTAATGAGTATGAAGAAGATAAACATGATTGTGAACCGATTTAAAACTAAAACTTTCAATGGACCCAAACATACTTTCCATTATCATAGGAGCGATTGCCCTGATCATAGGAATTTTACTCGGAAAATTTATTTTTGCCAAAAACACTAAAAAACAAGTAGAAGATGCAGAACAGCAAGCCCAAAAAATAATAGCTGACGGGCAATTACAGGCTGAAAACCTGAAAAAGGAAAAATTGCTGGAAGCAAAAGAAAAATTTGTTCAATTAAAATCTGATCATGACAGGGATGTATTGCAGCGTACCCAAAAAGCCAATGAAGTTGAAAATAAAATAAAACAGAAAGAGCAATCCATCAATCAAAAGGAACAGAACCTTGATAAGCAAATCAAGGAGAATGAATCAATCAAAGAAACCCTCAATCGCCAGATTGAAGTAGTTAATATTAAGCGGACAGAATTAGAAAAACACCAGGAAGAACATATAAGAAGGCTGGAAAAAGTAGCTGGTTTATCTGCTGAGGATGCAAAAACCCAACTTATTGAAGGCCTGAAGCAGGAAGCTCAAACAAAAGCTTTGGTAATGCAGCAGGAAATTATTGAAGAAGCCAAACTGAAGGCAAATAAAGAAGCCAGGAAAATTGTAATTCAAACCATTCAACGAACTGCCGCTGAGCAGGCGATCGAAAACTCCATTACTGTTTTTAACCTCGAAAGTGATGAAATTAAAGGTTCCATAATTGGTAGGGAAGGTAGAAATATAAGGGCAATTGAAGCTGCTACAGGCGTTGACCTGATAGTGGATGATACCCCGGAAGCAATTGTACTTTCTTCGTTTGATCCACTACGAAGGGAAATTGCCCGTTTATCATTGCAGCGCCTAGTTGCCGATGGCCGGATACACCCTGCTCGAATTGAGGAAGTAGTAGAAAAAACCAAACGCCAGTTAGATGACCAGGTAATGGAAATAGGTGAACGTACCGCCATGGAATTAGGCGTGCATGGCCTGCATAAAGAATTAATCAGGATGGTCGGCAGGATGCGTTTTCGCTCTTCTTACGGACAAAATTTATTAATGCACAGCAGAGAAACAGCCAACCTTTGCGCTATCATGGCTGCAGAACTTGGTATGAATCCCAAACTTGCAAAACGTGCAGGTTTATTGCATGATATAGGCAAAGTTCCAGATGAAGAAACAGAATTAAGTCATGCACTTTTGGGGGCTAAACTGGCTGAAAAGTATGGCGAAAACCCGGCAGTGGTAAATGCGATCGGTGCACACCACGATGAAATGGAAATGCAATATGTCATTTCCCCTATCATTCAGGCCTGCGATGCTATAAGCGGTGCAAGGCCCGGGGCAAGAAGGGAGATTATGCAACAATATATCCAGCGGATAAAAGACCTGGAAAACCTAGCACAGGCATACCCGGGTGTGGAAAAAGCATATGCCATCCAGGCCGGCAGGGAGCTTAGGGTAATTGTAGAAGCAGATAAAGTAAGTGATGCTGACAGCGACAGGCTCAGTTTTGAAATTGCTCAAAAAATTCAGACAGAAATGACATTTCCCGGACAGATAAAAGTTACAGTAATCAGGGAAAAAAGGGCAGTTAATATAGCAAGATAATTTCCTTTGCTATTTCTGTAGGGATTAGAATTTATATTAAAGCCGGCATTTTTATAATGCTGGTTTTTTTTGTCCGGGCAGTAGAACCTTGATGGAGCATCATTGGCGACGCTCAGTTCAACATTTTATCATTGTTGTATCTTTTTATACCTTCCTTGGTAAAACATTTTATTGGATTGAAAAAAATATCGATCTTACTTTCAACATTATCAATTAAAACCTTACCTTCGCAATCCGAAAAAAAATTAAGAATATGAACGCAGTAGCATTTGTACACGAGCAGTTAACAGCAAAACCGGCCCTCCCTTCATTTAAGGCAGGAGATAATATAACCGTAAATTATAAAATTGTAGAAGGTAGCAAAGAACGTATCCAAAGTTTTAAGGGAGATGTCATAAAACGCCAGGGTACTGGTGCCACAGCTACATTTACTGTACGTAAAATGAGTGATGGGGTAGGTGTTGAACGTTTATTTCCTTTTTATTCTCCCAATATTGAAAGTATAGTTTTAAACAAAGTTGGTAAAGTTCGCCGTGCTAAATTGTTTTACCTACGTGAAAGAAGTGGAAAAAGTGCACGTATCCAGGAAAAAAGAATGGCTGTTGCCCTTAAAAAGTAGGTTTTCTTTTATAAAAAATTATATGGGCGAAATTAAGATTTCGCCTTTTTTTATTGGTGGATAGCTGACTTTTACATTCGGAATGGTTTTTGCACAACTTTATTTTATATGAGATCATCAAATACTTCAAAAGAATTATCGTTATTTATAAGCTTAATCTAAAACCTAAACCTATCCTCATGAAAAAAAGCATCATTATCTTCCTTTTTGGTTTAACAGTTATTTCATTCATTTCCTGTTCCAGGAGTATCACAACTTATGAGGCTGCTAATGGCAAAGCCCGCTGCGGCAGAACTATAAGATAGTTTCTAAATGTTTTTCTTCACCCGTTCATCCATTATTTTAACTTTAAAACAACTTAATGTAATCGCTTCAAAACGTTTCAATTAGTCAATAATTGATTTATCTTTGTCATTCAATTTTATATTTATGGAAATTTCAAACGTATTATCATCTGTCTTTTTAATCGGTATGCCAGGCGGCTCCGAGTGGATATTTATTATTCTTGCAGTTGTTCTGTTATTTGGAGGTAGAAAAATTCCTGAATTGATGAAAGGAATTGGGAAAGGCATCAGGGAGTTTAAAGATGCAAAGGAAAATGTTAAGAGCGAACTTGAAGAAGGAATGAAAGAAAAAGATAAGGAACAAGAGATTCGGGAATTAAAACAACAGCTTCAACAAAAGCAAGCGCAGGAATTGACAAAATAGAACCCTTTATTCTAATTAATTAGCTAAGGCTGAAGTAAACGACGGATTATCATATTTGTCAATTGCTTCAGCCCGTTTTATATAAATACTAAAATTCAGCCTTTCATTTTGTTTCAAAATATACAAGTATATCACCAGCATTTGTTATCCGGCAAGGTTACCTGTGTTAGTGCTGTTACTCAATACCTCGAAAAAATAAGTAACCTAAAACACCTCAATGTTTTCACAGAAGTTTTTTCTGAAGAAGCGCTGGAAAAAGCTGCAACACTTGATGCAACCAGGCTGAAAGAAGGCACTATTGAAGGTAGATTACACGGGGTGGTGATAGCAATTAAAGATGTTATTTGTTACAAAGGGCATCAGGTTACAGCAGCATCTAAAATACTGGATGGGTTCATTTCCGTTTATAGTGCTACTGCTGTTGAACGATTATTAGGGGAAGGTGCAATCATCATTGGAAATTGTAACTGTGATGAATTTGCAATGGGTAGTACAAATGAAAATTCTACTTATGGTAATGTACTCAATGCACTTGATGAAACTAAGGTGCCTGGCGGTTCTTCCGGGGGAAGTGCTGTAGCTGTACAAGCTGACATGTGCATGGTTAGTTTGGGTAGTGATACAGGTGGCTCAGTGCGGCAACCTGCAGATTTTTGTGGGATCATAGGCCTTAAACCCACATACGGAAAGATTTCAAGATACGGGCTAATAGCTTACGCCTCATCATTTGACCAGATAGGGATTTTTAGTAAAAATATTGATGATGTTTCACTTATACTTGAAGTAATCGGCGGCCCTGATGAATTTGATAGTACGGTAATAAACGACTTTTCAATAAACTCTATAGAAAAAAATCCAACGGAGAGTTTGAAATTTAGTTCAGGTAAAACAACTACCGAACAAAAAAAATTCCGAATTGCCTATTTTAATGAGGCTATTAACCATCCTTCTCTTGACAATGAAATTGCGAATTCAATTAGCAACTGCCTGAAAACTTTAGTAATAAATGGTCATGTTGTTGAGCCTGTGGAATTTAATTTATTAGATCATATTGTACCGGCTTATTATGTATTAACCACTGCAGAAGCCAGTAGTAATCTTAGCAGATTTGATGGGGTAAGATTTGGTCATCGCACAAAAGTAGCCGTTGGCGATTTAACAGAATTTTATAAACGCAGTCGCAGTGAAGGATTTGGTAAAGAAGTGCAACGGCGTATTCTACTTGGCACATTCGTGTTGAGTGCCGGATATTATGATGCTTATTTCAGCAAGGCCCAGCAAGTGAGGAGACTGCTGGTAGATAAAACTACTGGTATTTTCAGTGATTATGATGCTATAATTCTTCCGACATCCCCATCAACTGCATTTACAATTGGGGAAAAATCAGATGACCCGATTGCCATGTACCTGGCCGACATTTATACAGTATTTGCTAATCTTACCGGGATACCAGCTGTTTCATTACCGCTCTTTAAACACAGTAACGGAATGCCTTTTGGCCTGCAGGTACTTACTAATAAAATGGATGAAGTAACTTTGTTTGAAATATCAAAAATGTTGGTGGAATGCTATAAAACAGTTTAAAGTAAATGACTAAATTATTTCTCATACAATTTTTATGTTTATTCTTCTTACATGTTTCGGGAGAGGGGCATTTTTTTGTTGAGCCATTAGTAAACCAGCACACCTTAAATCATGATACAATTATTGAAGAGGAAATAGCAAAGCAGGATTTAATTATAGAGGAAGTTATAAAAACAAGATCAGCACCTAAAAAAGAAAAAGTACAATACTTTAACCAGGTAACCAGGTATGGGTTTAAAAACCTTTTTTCAAATTACAGCTACAATAGTGCACTGCCATATAATGCACAAATAAACCCCAATGCAGAAATGTTTGTGCAGGATTATATGAGGGTTCATGGAAATTATCTACAAAAAATGAAAGGGTGGGGTCAACCTTATTTCAACCTGATTGATAATGTACTGCAGCAATATGGCTTACCCCGGGAATTAAAATATATCGCCGTTATTGAATCAAACTTAAGCACTGGAGCTACAAGCGTAGTTGGGGCTGGCGGTCCTTGGCAATTCATGCCTTACACAGCTCGTGATTACGGGTTGGTTGTAAATGGATATATTGATGAACGCAGGGATTATTACAAAAGCACTCATGCAGCAGCACGTTACCTGTTATCTCTTTACCGCCAAATGCATGATTGGTTATTGGTTATGGCTGCTTACAATGGAGGCCCAGGTAGGGTTTATTCTGCAATGCGAAAAAGCGGAAGCAAAAATTTTTGGGATTTGCAATACTATCTTCCGGCAGAATCAAGAACTTATGTAAAACGATTTATTGCTACGCATTATATTATGGAGGGAACTGGTGGTGTTACCACTCTTTCCAGAGGTCTCGCCGATATGAACGTACCTAGAATAGAAAATACCAACAGAACAACTTACAGTGAAAAAAACAATAAAGAAAATCCCTATAAATTAAAGTCAAATTTATCAGCAGCACAAATGGTAGATGTTGAAGTGTTATCCATTTCAGGTAAATATAATTCACTGGTTATTGCAAAAAATATTACGATGGACATCACTTTATTCAATCATTATAATCCCAATTTTGATGGCATGATGTCATCGAATGGCAATTTTGATTTACGCTTACCACCCGATAAAATGCAATTATTTATGGGCAATAAATACCTGATTTTAAATGAAAGTGTACAATTGTTACTAAGCGGTGCAACAATGCCTTCCAACAAAACCGTATATCCAACTACAAAGCCTAAAAAAAAGAATTAGTTGCCATTATTCCATTACTTGCCGCATTGCTTCAGCCTTTAACAAACACTCTTCCAGTTCTTCATTTGCAATACTATTAAATGTGATAGCGCTCCCTGCATGAAATGATAGATATTTCAAAGTAGCATTGTACATCACACTTCTTATTACAACATTAAAATCGAAGTCAGTATTCGGATCAATATAACCGATTGCACCCGAAAAAAGCCCACGTCTTGTTTGCTCATAGCGTTCAATTAATTCCATCACTTTTTTCTTGGGGGCCCCTGTCATACTACCCATCGGGAAAGTAGCTTCAATTATATCAACCCAATTTAATCCATCACGTAAATCTCCACTTATTGTGCTAATCATTTGGTGTACCTGCGGAAAACTATAAATACCAAATAGCTCATCCACCTGTACGGTACCTTCCTTACTTATTTTACTCAAATCATTTCTTACAAGATCAACAATCATTACATTCTCACTTTTTTCCTTCTTACTGCTTAGGAGTTTCTGTTTATTAATTTTATCAAGGCTGTTGTTTTCAAGGTTGCGTTTAGCCGTACCTTTTATAGGCTGCGAAAAAATCCTGTTTCCAATTTTTTTAACATATCGTTCCGGACTGGCGCAAATACAATACTTATCTTTTAATTTGTAAAGTGCAGAAAATGGATTGGGGGAAAGTGTTATCAGTTTTTCGTAAACATTTAAGGGATCAACAATAGCATGGCTAGAAAAAAATTCCTGGCAAAAGTTTATTTCGTAACAGTCACCCCTTAAAATATGTTGCTGTAATTTTTTTACAATGCTTAAATAGTCTGCTGTTGAAATTCGACTTTCAATTTTTACAGTACACGAAGTAAGTTGATTTATAACAGGCGAAGTTTCAATGATTGTTTTAAAGATATGATCAGCATCTCCTTCGCAATAAATAACAAGTTCTGTTTCACTTAATTTTAAAACAACCTCCGGAATAAAAAAATGACAATCAGGAAACCTAACACCATCAAAATTCATAGAGGTTAACTGTTCCGTTTCGTTTTTAAGGTCATACCCCAGGTGCCCAAACATCCAGTCTTTCTCAGTTTTAGCAAAATCCCTCAAACCTGCAAAAGCTTTGCCTGCATTCATTTCTATATTCTTTTTACAACCAGCACCCAACAGGCACTCAAAAGCGGGTTGTTCAAAACGGTACTGCCTATTATCCAGTAAACAAAAAATGTTGAACGGTTGTGCCCAGTTCAACATTTTATTTCTGAATTCGCTAAAATTATCTACAGGAAATGAAAAAGCTTTTTTCACTTAGTAAAATTTATAAGTGCCCGCTAAATCATTTTTTAAAAATCATCATCATCATCATAACCGGCCCCGCCACCATCCAGGTCATCAAATCCAAGGTCTTTAAAATCATCGTCAATTTTAAAATCATCCTCTTCATCCTTTGCAGTTTTTTTACCTGGTGTTTTTTTAGCAACGGATTTGGGCACATCAAATTCATCAAAGTCAGGGTCCCAGTCGTCACCTTCTTCACCTTTTTCCCATTCATCTTCTACTTCCACATCATCCGCATCATCGTCATCATCATCTTCAGCTTTACCTTTCTTTGCAGACGGCTTGCCTTTTTTTACTGGGGCTTCATCATCTTCAAAATCATCATCATCCTCATCATCCTCCTCTTTTTTAGAGGTGGTTTTTTCAGGTCCCTTTTTTGCAGGAATTTCCGCTTTCGGAATTAGTTTTTTTCCTTTATCAGATTTAGTAGCCATATTTCAACTTATTATTACTGTAAAATTTCTTATAGATTTTTAATTAGCCAAATAAAAACGCACTTTTTTTAAGATTATTTTATTCTTATGCCAATACTATCTGTTCTCTTCCCGGTCCGTTACTAATATACTTTACCGGAACCTGTAAAAAATTATTCATGTAATCAATATAATTTTTCATTTTTTCAGGCAAGGAAGCATAATTAGTAATTTGTGTAATATCAGTTTGCCAGCCTTCAAAACTTTGGTACACCGGGTCAATGTTTACTCTGTTCATTTGAAAAGGTACATAACTTTTTTCTTCCCCGTCAATCTTATATCCGTTGCATACTTTTAATTCTGGTAAGGCATCCAGTATGTCTGATTTTGTCATAATGATTTGGGTAACCCCGTTGATCATACAGGCATATTGCAATGCCACCAGGTCAATCCAGCCGCAGCGGCGTGGCCTGCCGGTTGTTGCTCCAAATTCACTGCCTGTTTTTCTAATCAATTCGCCCATGTCATCATGCAATTCGGTAGGGAAGGGCCCACTGCCTACACGGGTGCAATATGCTTTTGAAACCCCATATACTTCTTTAATTTTTTGTGGGGCTACACCCAGCCCTGTACACACACCCGCCGAAATTGTATTGCTGCTTGTAACAAACGGAAAGGTACCGAAATCTACATCAAGCATACTGCCCTGGGCACCTTCAGCCAGCACCTTTTTACCCTGTGCTATTTTATCATTAATAAAATATTCACCGTTCACAATTTTAAAATCTTTTAGTAATTCAATCGATTCAAAAAATTCATCCTCCCAGGTACTAATTTCTTCCTGAAAATTATAGTTATCAAGCAGGCGCTGGTGCTTCAATCTTATTTTAATGTATTGAGAAGTAAAACTTTTATCCAGCAAGTCGCCAACCCTTAATCCATTGCGTCCCGTTTTATCCATATAAGCAGGCCCAATGCCTTTTAATGTAGAGCCAATTTTTTCATTGCCCTTGGCCAGTTCACTTGCTTTATCCAGTGCACGGTGGGTAGGCAATATTAAATGGGCCCTTTCACTTATGTACAAATTCTTTTTATAATCAATACCCATCGATGCCACCGTTTCGCACTCTCTTCTCAGCGTAACCGGGTCAAGCACTACACCATTGCCAATAAGGTTTATTTTATCTTCATGAAAAATGCCGCTGGGTATTTGATGCAACACTACTTTTTTACCTTTTACATACAGCGTATGGCCGGCATTGGGCCCACCCTGGAAACGTGCGATCACATCATAACCGGGAGCAAAATAATCTACTATTTTGCCTTTACCTTCATCGCCCCATTGAAGTCCTAATATTACATCTACCATTAGTTTTGTTGCTGGTTTATTTGTTAAAGCTTTTTGATCAAACAGTTACTTTGCAATTGGCCCCAAAATTTTCCTGATTCTCTCAGTACAATTTTTGTCCAGGCAAAAAAGCAATGGTCAACATCGTTGTGTCACTCCCTTGTACTTTATACCTGTGTGGATCTTTTTTTACCTGCTTTGTTTTATTACAAGGGCGTAAAAATAAATTGAAAAATTACAACCACCTAAAATGAAATGTATTTGTTCAAAAATTGGGGAGAAACAACAGGTTGTTTTTAATATCAAATTGTAAAAGAAACCGATCATATTTATCCATCAGGTGTGCTTAATTGTTAATTTAAAAGGCAGGTAAAGTTCCCCAATGATATAATGTACAAGAGTGCGACGCCTATGAAGTTGAGAAATGATATTAGCCGGGACAATAAATATTTTCGAAATCCCGATTTTTTTCGGGGCTTAATTAAAATACTTCTGTTCAAAACAACAAAAATATTTGATTGTATTACCATAAATAAATTTTATAGAATTTTCATTTACTACAAAAAATCAGGCATAAAAAAAGCATAACTTCGGCGTCATTGATGAGACCAATAATATTTTTAAAAACGGCGATTGTTTTGTTTTGCCTGCACATACAGGCTGCAAAAGCACAGGTGTGCAATGGTTCACTCGGCGACCCGGTGGTGAATGTTAATTTTGGCAGCGGCAGTAACCCCGGAAGCTCTTTGCAATCTGCCACTACTACTTACAGCTTTACTTTTTCCAATTGCCCCAATGATGGCAGTTATACTGTTGTTAACAGTACAGCAGGCTGCTTCGGCAATAGCTGGCATACAGTTCCTGAAGATCACACTCCTAATGACGCCAACGGCTACATGATGCTTGTAAATGCATCTGTTACACCCGGTGATTTTTATGTTGACACCGTAAAAAATCTTTGTGCCAATACCACTTACGAATTTGCTGCCTGGATAATAAATGTATTGTTGCCTGGTTCATGCAGCCCTAACCCCATACTGCCAAAACTGGTTTTTAATATTGAAACTACGGCGGGCATTGTATTAGGTACTTATTCTACCGGTGATATACCTGCCGCATCCGATCCAACCTGGAAACAGTATGGATTATTTTTTACAACCCCGGCCAATACAAACGACGTAGTGATACGCCTCACCAATGAAGCGCCGGGAGGATGTGGCAACGACGTGGCGCTGGATGATATTACTTTTCGTGCATGTGGTCCTACTGTTCTGTTATCCGGTAGCAGCAATCAAACCAGTTTCGATTTATGTAGTGGTACACCTGCTAATATAATGCTAACTGCTACTATTGGTAATGGATACAGCTCACCCACTTATCAATGGCAGGAAAGTATTGACAATGGCCTCAACTGGTCATTCATAGCAGGTGCAAATACCACCAGTTATCTTTTCAATAAAAGTAATAAAGGTGCATATCAATACCGTTTATTGGTGGCAGATGGTACTAATATTTTAATAACCAGTTGCAGGGTGGCATCAAATGTAATTACCCTTACTTTACATGATAAGCCGGTTGTATCGGCTTCCAATAACGGCCCTTTTTGTGAAAATACCCCGGCTACCCTGGCTGCCTCCGGCGGGGCAACTTATTCCTGGACGGGGCCAGGTGGATTTACTTCCACGTTATCAACCCCTTCATTTATTGCTATAAGTAATGCAGCGGGACAGTACGATGTTATTGTTACCGACCAGTATGGGTGTACCAATACATCTTCTACCGTAGTTGCAGTAAACCCCCAGCCGGTTGCTACTGTTAGTAGCGATATTAGTTTTTGTGAAGGTGGCTCTGCCACTTTAAATGCAGGCGGAGGTAATGCATATTTATGGTCGCCTGCCACTGGTTTATCGGATGTTGCCAGCCCGTCACCTGTTGCCAGCCCTGCGGATACTACCACCTACAGGGTAATTGTAACCAGTGCCAATAACTGTGCAGATACCGCAACGGTAACTGTAAATATTTTGAAGAAACCAGTTGCTCATGCAGGTCAGGATAAACTTTTACTTAAAGGTCAGTCGGTAGTACTGGATGGGATAGTTACCGGCTCCGATGTTGATTACTCCTGGTCGCCCTCTTTATTTTTGGACAATGCTTTATTATTAACACCAAGAACTACCCCGCCCAGTGATATTTTATATACATTGACGGCCTTTTCAAATGTTGGTTGTGGCATTTCAACAGACGATGTGTTTGTAAATGTGTACAATGATATTTTTATTCCAAAGGCATTTTCACCCAACAACGACGGGCTAAATGATACCTGGCATATAGAAGCACTGGGTGTGTTCCCCAATGCGAAAGTGATTGTGTATAACAGGTATGGGCAGGTTGTTTTTGAAAGTACTGCGGCTACTAAAGATTGGGATGGAACTTTTAAAAATACAGCCCTTGCAACGGGTGCATATGCTTACGTTTTGGATCTAAAAAATAATCTTCCAATAAGGAAAGGAATGGTAATGATAGTGCGGTAAACCGGGGAAATTTAATTCAGTAACTGAAAACATTGTGTTGCAATTTCCAGTTCTTCATTGGTTGGCACTACAAGTATTTTTACTTTCGAATCACTGGTATTTATTTCACGGATTTCTTTTGATGGTTGCTCATTTTTTTCATCATCAAGGTAAATGCCCAGGAATTCAAGATTAGCAGCACATAGCCTGCGCATAACCAAATCGTTTTCACCTACACCACCTGTAAATACGATTGCATTCAAACCATTTAATACTGCTGTGTAGGCACCAATGTATTTGCGTATACGGTAAGCGTACATATCATAAGCTAATATTGCTGCTGCATTTCCCTTCTCTATTTCAGCCCTTATATCACGCATATCGCTGTAGCCTGTTAACCCAAGCATCCCACTTTTTTTATTAAGTATTGAATTCACTTCTTCAATATCATAACCCAATTGATTTACCAGGTGAAAAATTACTGACTGGTCAATATCCCCGGATCTTGTACCCATGATGAGGCCATTCATTGGCCCCATGCCCATACTGGTTTCAATACATTGGCCATTTGCTATGGCAGAAATGCTGCAACCATTGCCCAGGTGTATGGTTATTATTTTTGAATGAAAAATGTTGAGATACCTGGCGGCCTTTTCACTTACATATTTATGACTGGTGCCATGAAACCCATAAGCCCTTATCCCGTGTGAATGATAAAAAGGGGAGGGTATTGCATAACGAAATGCTTTTTCAGGAATGGTGTGGTGAAAAGCAGTATCAAAAACCGCCACCTGCTTTGCTGCAAAAAATATTTTTTCGGTCACTTCAATGCCAAGGTAATTCGGCGGATTATGCAGCGGAGCCAGTGGAAATAATTTTTTAATCTGTTCTTTTATTTCCTGGGTAATAATGATGGTTTCGGTAAAGTGTTCACCACCATGTACAACACGATGGCCAACAGCTTCTATTTCAGACGGATCGCTGATAACGCCTATGGAAACATCAGTAAGCAACCGGGCAATTTCCTGCAGCCCGGCGGTATGATCTGTAATTTCCATTACCTCTTTTTTCACCAGCTCTTTGCCTTGCTTATATGTTTTATGAATAATTACTGAATCATCCAGCCCTATCCGCTCTACAATACCACTGCAAATAATTTGAGCTTTCGGCATTTTTATAAGCTGGTATTTTATGGAACTACTGCCAGAGTTGATAACGAATATATTCATGCTGAAGGATTATTTGAACACCCAAAAAATAGTGTAGAATTTTATAAAGTTTACTGCTGTGCCTGTATAGCTGTAATTACAACAGTATTAAAAATGTCATCTACCGTACAGCCCCGGCTTAAATCATTCACTGGTTTATTTAAGCCCTGCAGCATTGGGCCAATGGCAAGGGCACCAGTTTCTCGCTGTACTGCTTTATAAGTATTGTTACCGGTGTTTAAGTCTGGGAATATCAACACACTTGCCTGGCCAGCCACAATTGAATGGGGCATTTTTTGTTTGCCAATTGCAGGGTCAACCGCAGCATCATATTGTATGGGGCCTTCTACTTTTAAATCGGGCCGGCGCAATTTAATGATCTCTGTTGCCCGGCGTACCTTTTCTACATCTTCTCCCTGTCCAGAAGTGCCGGATGAGTAAGACAACATTGCAACACGTGGCTCAATGCCAAACATAAGGCTGCTCTCTGCCGATGAAATAGCAATGTCGGCCAATTGTTCTGAAGTTGGATTTGGATTTACTGCGCAGTCTCCAAAAACAGTCACCCGATCTGGCAGGCACATAAAAAAGATAGAAGAAACAGTGGACACACCTGGCTTCGTTTTTATAAATTGCAGGGCTGGCCTAATGGTGTGTTGGGTAGTATTGATGGCGCCGGATACCATGCCATCTGCATCACCTTTGTAAACCATCATAGTGCCAAAATAAGCGCCATCTCTCATAAAGTCGGTAGCCATATCCATGTTTACATTTTTACCCTTACGCAGTTCATACAAAGTGGAAACATACTCATCAAATAACACAGAAGTAGCAGGATTGATAATGGTTACATTTTCATTACCTAATTGAATATTCAGCCGTTTCAATGCTGCCTCAATTTCTTCGCTTTTACCAAGCAGGGTTAATTTTACCACCTCCTGTTTCAGCAGTTTTGCTGCGGCGATTAAAATGCGGTCATCGCTACCTTCGGGCAGTACAATATGTTTTTGCTGCAACTTTGCCCGCTTTACCAGTTGGTATTGAAACATCCGGGGAGTGATGCCTTCAGGCCGGGAGGTAATGATTTTATCAATGATGGCATTGGTATCAATATATTTTTCAAAAGTATTAATGGCAAGTTCAATCTTAAACTTATTGTCAAAATAGATTCTTGATTGAACAGAACCCACTTTGTTCACTGTTTCAAAAGTTCCTGTTTCTACCTGTGCAATGGGTATTACCGTTTCCAACCCTTCAATCAACTTAACGATTGGTTCATCCAGCTCCAACCCTCCTGAAAGTATGATGCCTGCCACTTTTGGATAATTTTTAGAGAGGTTAGCCTGCAACATGGCCACAATGATATCGCCCCTGTCGCCTGGCGTTACAATCAACGTATTTTCCTGCAGGCGGGTAAGGCAATTACGCAACTGCATGGCACCTACAATAAAATGATCTACCTGGTTGGAGAGATAGCTATGGCCAAAAAGAATTTTACCATCAACGGCTTCCACAATTTCTTTCATGGTGGGATTGCCCAGGTCTTTATTTAAAGGGATTACAGAACGCAGCAAATTTTTTGGCAGCCGGTTATTAAATAATTGTTGCAGCGTTTCTACAAAAAGCGGATCAATTTTGTTGGCGATGAGCGCCAGTAATGGTACTTCCCTGTCGGATAATATTTGCAAGGTTGAAAGTACATTTTTTGTTATTTCGTCTGGCGTATATCCATCGCCTTTGGCAATCAATATTAACGGGATGCCCAGGTTTTTTACAATTTCCAAATTTGAATAAAACTCGAAAGAGGCACCATCCCCGTCAAAGTCAGTTCCATCTACCACCACAAAATCATTGTTATCCTCCAGCTTTTTAAATTTTGAAATAATGGTATCAATAATATAGGCGGTGTTACCCTCACTTCTGTACATCATCAGCTCATTGTAAGTAAAGGCAAAAGTATCTTCATACTGTACATTAAGCCCAAAATGATCAATCATTGTTTGGATGTAAATATCTTTTTCGCCCCCGGTATTTTCCCTGATGACTGGTTTAAAATAAGCGATCTTTTTTATCTTGCCTGCCAGCATATTCATCAATCCCAAACTTATTACCGACTTGCCACTATTAGGTTCGGAGGAGGCTATGTAAATGGCTTTGGACATGGGTAATAATGAGTTGAATGAATAATGATTTTTACAAAAGTCGGTGTATTTTTTCTAATGAAATATTTATGGAAAGAATATTGGAAGATCAAACCGATAACAAATAATGCAGGTAAAGCTCCCCAATGGTATAACGTAAAAGAGGGCGATGCAACGATGCTCATTCATGGATCTGCAGCCCGGACCAAAAAAGAAAAAGCTGCTCCTTAACCGGAACAGCTTTCAATAATTTATGTTTTTTTATTTATGCCACTTTCAACATACTCATTTTGCTGGTACTAAATTTACGCTGGGCATACTCTAATGTAACTTCGAAAATTTTTACTTTTTGAGATGGTAATTCAAACATGGCATCAGTTAAAATACTTTCGCAAATACTGCGTAAGCCACGGGCACCCAATTTATATTCCAGGGCTTTTTCCACCATAAAATCATACACGGCTTCATCAAATTTCAATTCGATGCCTTCAATTTCAAATAACCGGGTAAATTGTTTTATTAAAGCATTTTTTGGTTCGGTTAAAATGTTGCGCAGGGTTGGTGCATCCAACGGATTGAGGTAAGTGATCACCGGCAAACGGCCAAGCAACTCAGGAATTAAACCAAATTGCTTAAGGTCAACCGCATTTACAAACTGCAAAAGATTTTTTCGCTGAAACTCCTGCAAGGCTTTGTTTACGCTAAATCCAATGGCATG
>JANMVB010000195.1:0-5403 GCA_031392305.1 Ferruginibacter sp. | reverse complement strand
TTCCTGCTTTATAATTAAACAAGCCGTCATTGAGGTGCTTACCCGTAAAAAATAATATCTTTTATGCTATGGCAATGTATGATTGGGCGCAGATAAAATTTGGTGAAGTACGGCGCTAACTTCAGCCGCCTTATTCATAATCATAAAATGCCCGCCGCCTTTTATAATATGAGTAGCTGCCACTTTAGTAACAGGAAATAATTTGTCATCATCACCATGTATATGAAAGATGGAGGTTGGTTTCCAGTTATTGCGCCAGTTTAATACCTGGTTGATGGCCCAGTCCATATACACCTGTGGCGCATTGCGCCTGTACGACCGGACCAGTTCAATTTCTTCGGGGGTACTTATACCAAGGTTGCGGTTTTGTATTGGCTCCATCAGTTTAAAGGAACGCATTGGTAATATTTTATTGAGTTGCAAAAATCCGCAAGTCTTCATCCACCGGGGTAATTCCTTAACTGATTGTATGCTTGAAATCAGGATCAATTTCTCTACAGGCATTTGTTTGGCAATTTCCAAACAAATCATCCCTCCGAATGAAACACCTGCCAGCACCGGGTTTTCCTCTTTAATACCTTCGCTCATTCTCTTTGCATAACTGCTGATTGTTTCTTTGGGAAGTGGTGTAAGCCAGGGTAAGCAGGTAACTTTATAACCTTCAACAGCAATCTTTGAAAAGGCCCGTTCATCTGCCCCTAAGCCGCTGATGCAATAAATTGTTTTCATGGTGGTGAATGGTGTCAATGGTGAATGGTGAATGGTGAAAAATGCAGCGCTTCGTATTCAATTTCTATTCATTAAAAAGTAAGGACAGTATTTATATTTTGATTTAAAATTATTTGCCGGCATTGAATATTGATTAGTGGTGCTGGATTATTAAATTCGCTGATGATCGAAATCGATTGGATTCATTATTCACCATTCACCACCCACGCCTCCAACGCCATTTAGTAAAACGTTTACTTCTTCGGTAATACATACATTTCCACATCTTCCATCGTTATATTTTTTCCTGAAAGAATGATTAACCGTTCC
This sequence comes from Ferruginibacter sp., assembly GCA_031392305.1. Lineage (GTDB taxonomy): Bacteria > Bacteroidota > Bacteroidia > Chitinophagales > Chitinophagaceae > Ferruginibacter. Next base: position 4,365 of record JANMVB010000195.1, on the reverse strand, counting down.
ACCACATTTCTTAATTCACGTATATTGCCTGTCCAGTTATAAGCTGTTAAAATTTCAAGGGCATTTTTATCGATGGCTTTTTTAGGCTGGCCATAATCGGTAGCAATACTATCAAGATAATAATCTATCAATGCCGGTATATCGCCCCTGCGTTCATTTAGAGAAGGAACATGCACTATTATTACCCCCAGCCGGTGGTACAGATCGAGGCGAAAATTCTTTTCATCTACTTCTTTCAGTAAATCTTTATTGGTGGCTGCTACTACCCTCACATCTACATTGATGTCTTTATCGGCACCTACCCTGGTTATTTTTCCTTCCTGTAATGCACGCAATACTTTTGCCTGGGCACCTAAACTCATATCGCCTATTTCGTCTAAAAATAAGGTGCCACCGCTTGCTTGTTCAAACTTTCCGATGCGTTGTTTAATAGCTGATGTAAAAGAACCTTTTTCGTGGCCAAACAATTCACTTTCTATTAATTCGCCGGGGATGGCAGCACAATTCACTTCTACCATGGGGCCGGTGCAACGGCTGCTTTTTTCATGTATCCACCTCGCTACCAATTCTTTTCCTACTCCATTTTCGCCGGTTATTAAAATGCGGGCATCCGTTGGGGCTACTTTTTCTATGGTATCTTTTATTTTTTTTATCAGTGAACTATCGCCAATCATTTCCTGCACCCTGGCTACCTTGCGTTTAAGCACTTTGGTTTCTGTTACCAGCGTTTGTTTGTCAAGCGCATTACGAAGTGTAATCAACAGCCTGTTCAGATCGGGGGGTTTGCTGATATAATCGAAAGCGCCTTTTTTTACTGCCTCCACCGCTGTTTCAATATTACCATGCCCGCTTATTACAATAATGGGTACATCAGGATTTACCAGCCGGGCTTTTTCCAAAAATTCTATCCCATCCATCTTGGGCATTTTTATATCACAGAGTACAACATCATAAGTAGCCGAACTAAATTTCTTCAATCCTTCTTCGCCATCTGCAGCTTCGTCAATTTTATAACCTTCGTAACTTAAAATTTCGGATAAGGTTTTTCGGATCGCTTTTTCGTCGTCAATAATTAAAATGCTTGCCATATTTAAAATAAAATTTGTGTGGATTAAATGCTGAATTGCATCCCACAGCATAACGTCAAAATTAAGCGATTTATGTACTACAACCTACAGCCCTCTAAATACCTTAAAAGGGAACTTAACAGCCGTGGCCGATGTTACAATTTGTACATGTACATATTTATTGGGCACCTCCTTATTTTTTGTATCTCTTGTGATAGCAACGTTAATTTAGCAGGGAATGAAATACAAATCAAGCCTTCAATAAGTGCAATAGAAAAAAATGAAAACCCCTACCTGCAAATAAAAGAAGTTCCATTGCCACCTGGTTATACATTGATAAACCGTAGCGATGATACTTTTGGCAAATGGCTGCAACAAGTGAAACTAAAGAAGAATAAAACAGTTTATCTTTTTGATGGAAGGCCCAAAGCTAACCAGGAGGCACAATTTGCGGTACTGGATTTTACAGTTGGCAACCAGAACCTGCAACAATGTGCAGATGCTGTAATGCGATTAAGGTCTGAGTATTTATTTGTACAGAAAAATTATAAGGATATCCGTTTTACAGATAATGAAGGGAAATTATACCAGTTTCAGGCGCCTTATACTTATAACAAACTGCAATCATTTCTGCAAATAGTTTTTGGAATGTGTGGCTCCGCATCTTTATCAAAGCAATTAAAAAGTAAACCAATTAGCTCTATGGAGCCCGGCGATGTATTGATTCGTGGCGGGTTTCCGGGACATGCTGTAATTGTAATGAGTATGGCAGAAAATAAAGATGGCAAAAAAATATACCTGCTTGCCCAGAGCTATATGCCTGCTCAGGATATACATGTGTTGGTAAACCCCTTAAATGAAAAACTTTCTCCCTGGTATAATTTAAAAGAAGATGAATTGATACACACCCCTGAATATATCTTTAGGAAAAATGAATTGAAGAGCTGGTGAGAAATGAGTAATAAGTGATGAGTAATGAGGGATGAGCGTAATTATAATGAATTTATTTTGGTGGAATGTTTTACGAATCGATAAATTATATCTGTACTTTATAACACCGTTGCAGGGAAGTTTTCGGGCAGGTAAAGCTCCCTATTGTTATGCGGTACAAGGGAGTGACACAACGATGCTTAATTGAAATTCAAATGCCCGTTACAAAAAAGTTTAAAAAAAAGTCCGGAGCAACTGTTCCGGACTTTTAAAATTTAAAATATTCTTATCAATTATTTTAGAAGAAGAAATTGAATGGATGTTATTTTATTTCTTCATATACATTACTTCCTTTACCAACTTTACTGTTCTTGGAATATCGGGCAGGTACAATGCCACTAAGTTGGGGGCGTAATGCATGGGTGCATCTACCGAAGTAATCCTGCGGATGGGTGCATCAAGGTAATCGAACCCTTCTTTTTGAATGCGGTAAGTAATTTCAGATGATACCGAAGCGAAGGGCCATTGCTCTTCTACAATCACCAGGCGGTTTGTCTTTTTTACGCTTTCTAAAATTGTAAACCAATCCATTGGCCTGATGGTTGCCAGGTCAATTACTTCTGCTTCTATTCCTTCTTTTGCTAATTCTTCTGCGGCACCCAATGCCACTTTCATCATTTTGTTGAATGATACAATGGTTACATCCTTACCAACACGTTTTACAAAAGCCTTACCAATGGGCAATAAATATTCTTCTTCGGGTACATCGCCTTTTTCGCCGTACAATAATTCACACTCCATAAACATAACCGGATCATCATCACGGATCGCACTTTTTAATAAGCCCTTACCATCATACGGATTACTTACGGACACAACTTTTAAACCAGGAATATTTGCATACAATGCTTCAAAGGCTGTTGAGTGCTGGGCACCTAACTGACCGGCGCTGCCACCCGGCCCACGAAAAACGATCGGGCATCCAACTTGTCCGCCACTCATTGCCAGCATTTTAGAAGCTGTATTTAAAATTTGATCTAAGGGCAACACAGCAAAATTCCATGTCATAAATTCAACAATTGGCCGCAATCCGTTTTGAGCAGCACCAACAGCAATAGCTGCAAAACCTAACTCAGCGATGGGGGTATCAATTACCCTTTTATCACCAAACTCATCCAGCATTCCCTGGCTAACTTTATAGGCTCCATTGTATTCTGCCACTTCTTCTCCCATTAAAAAAACCCTTTCATCCCTTCTCATTTCTTCCTGCATGGCTTCTCTTAAAGCTTCTCTAAACGCAATTTGTCGCATGTGTATTGATGGTTTATTGTTTTATATGAATGATAGGTGATCCATATAATTTATTAAAGATGATTTGTAAGAATGTGCAAATTTATTCTATCAGGGTCAGATGAGCAAATTGAGTTATGCTGTAAAAAAACAATCATTTTTTTGATATGCGGAAGAAGGTATCATCCTATTTCAATTTCATTTGTGCAAAATAAGGATGCTTCGGGTTTACTATAAGTTCCTGCCGCAAAGGGTGAATCAATACATCCATATCTTCTAATGGAATAGCCCCTAATAATGGCTCGTTGTCACCTTTTAAAACCATTGCATCTACATTGCACCTTCTGTTTTTAAATTTAATTTCTACAGGGCCAACTACATCATATTCTACCAGATTGCCGTCTGCAAGTTGGCCTTTACGTTTTTCAATAAATGAGAGCCCTAATTGTTCCTGTATAGTTTCGTTAATACATAAATAATATGAGCCTGTATCAACCAGCATATTTATTGTCATCTGCTTTATTTCTTCCTCGCCAATTATATGCCTCCTGGCAAGCACAAGGTCAGCACCATTTATCAATGTAATTTCTGCATATGCTAAACCCATAAAAAATATTTTTATTAAAGTTACAAACTTAAAATTGCGGGCAGGTACACTTATAAAAAAAACGAGCTTCAAAAATGAAGCCCGCTCTTTTTAAAAATTATAATATTTACGGACATTTATTGTGGCAACAAAACTTTATCTATTATATGCAGCACTCCATTTACTGCATGCTTATCCATTGTAAGCGCTGTAGCGGCTGCACCGCTAAATGGAACTCCTCCCGGAGGAAAAGTACCTAAGCCGGTAAACGTTAGTGAAGTAACAGCAGGCCCGGTAAACGTAGCCTTTGCCATTATACCTGGGTGAGGAGCAAAACCGGCATTCACCAAAGTTTTTACGAAAAAGCCAGGGGCAGAAGGGAAATTTATAGAGAAAGCCCTGATATCTGGTTAATAAGTACCGGAAGTATTTGATGCAACTAAATGATAAGCCATTATTCCCCTAACGGAAGATGCAGGCAATATACCATAA
>JANMVB010000178.1:0-21597 GCA_031392305.1 Ferruginibacter sp. | reverse complement strand
GTGGGGTGGGCAGGTCTTTATCCCAAACATCATGATGGAGTTGCTGGAAATGCCATATTTTTTTTCCGGTAGCTGCATCCAGAGCAAGCAGGCAATCTGCAAAAAGATTGTTGCCTTTGCGCATGCCCCCATAAAAATCATAAGATGCGGAACCTGTAGGCACAAATAAAATTCCCTTTTTTTCATCAAGGGTAAACCCACTCCAGCAGTTGGCACCGCCGATATTTTTCCAGGCATTGGGGTCATCCCAGGATTCATAACCTTCTTCGCCAGGATGAGGTATCGTATGAAATATCCATTCCTGTTTTCCGGTATGGACATTATATGCCCGGATATGGCCCGGCGCAGCATTGGGCCCTTCATCCACACGGGAGCCGATGATAATAATATCTTTAAAAATCACTCCCGGAGAAGTGTATGTTATAAAGAGGTTTTTTACATCACGTCCCAATCCATCATGTAAATCAATTTTACCATTGTTACCAAATGTGGTAATTAATTTTCCTGTGATGGCATCTATTGCATGGAGGTAAGACCCCGCCGTAAAAAATATTCTTTTATCCTTTTCATCATTCCAATAAGTGATACCACGAATATTGTTCATTATAAAAAAAGAAGTATTGCCGGCGGCGGAATCAAGCGGATCAAAAACCCATTTCTGTTTGCCGGTAGCTGCATCGGCTGCAAATATTTTTTGCATGGGCGTGCTACCGTACAAGATGCCATTTACAATAATCGGATTGCATTGCAACTGCGAATGATGGGCCGTATCAGCATCGCCGGTGTGATACCGCCAGGCTTCAGTTAACTCCTGTACATTATTGGTGTCAATTTGAGTGAGCGAAGAATAACGGGTTCCTTCTTTGGTGCCACCATACACTTCCCAGCCGGTGTAAGCATCTTTTGGGGTGCTTGTATTACAGCCTAAAAAAATAATAAGGCAACAGAATAAGCTTGTAATTTTTATTTTCATGTAGCAGCGCATTTTTAAATTTATCTCTTGTAGTTCACAATAGATGAAATAGTGAATAAAATTTTTTTTCCGGGCTGTAAAGCAATAGGTGGCATCGTTGCGTCGCCCTCTTGTACCGCATACCATTGGGGATCTTTAATTGTGTTTTAATTAAAACTAATTTTCCTCTTAAGGGGATAGGGGCATCAGGGCCGGGCATACTTTTTTGTCGCATCATCCAACACAAGCACCCAATCCTGTCCGTAACCACTGGTGGGTGGTGAATATTTTTTGGGCTTATTGTTATCCATTTGCTCTGCGTCTTTTACTTCACCATTGCGTGGGTTGTACCAATATGCATGTAGATTTATTCCGCTTATTTTTTTAGGGTTTACGGTAAACTGGCTTCCGGCTACCGTATAAATAAAAGCATAATCGTTGCCACGGGTAGCCTGTATCCTTTCGGCAGAAAAATTATTGCTTTCCACTATCAGTGACTGATCAGGCACCCGATCTAAAAATGGCCTTGATAAAATCAATCTTTTCAGCAACTGCATTTGATTGGCCCCGGGAAGTTCCATCGCATCCTGCCAATAAATATGCGGCCCGTTTATCCCTTCATTGTAAGGTGAATAAAATTGCCAGATATCATGACAGCCATACGTATGTCCCAATGCTCCGGCAAAAATAGCAAAGTAAGCATACTGCCTTACGTCATAAGCATTGGAAGTGCCATAATCTTTTGCGTTAAAGCAAACCGGGTGATCTTCATAGAGCGGCTCCCCGTCTAACACAGGTTTTAGCGGTTGCATATTATATACCGATTGAATTTTATCGTAAGTAGCGCCATATCTGCAATGCCCGGTTTGAAACATATTGAAACTTAACCAATCATCTTTATGAAACCATTCTGCACTTCCCGAAGCATTTGGTTGCGGATGAAAAGTTACCAGTGGTTTGTTGCTATCTCCTGCACCTTCAATAATGCCAGCCGCCATATTGCGCCAAACAGTTGTATGCATTTCATTTAATGGGTTGCGGTCTCCACCCAATATCCAGATAATGTTCTTCCTGTTTTTATATCGCTCACTCACCCATTTTCCAAATTGCTTTGCATTGGCGGGATTAAATATTTCCGGCCCTTTGCCCCATTTGTCTTTATACAATTTATCGCCCCAGGTGGGCAATAGCCCTATCACTATATTATACTCCGCGGCTTTATCGATGATATAGTCAGCATGTTTAAAATAAGCTTCATTGGGTTTTGCAGGGTCATCATTTATGAGCGGCAAATCACCATTGGTATTGGGTGTGTGAAGGCCATCCAGCTCGGCCAGCAGCACCGCCTGTACTACAGTAAACCCTTGCTCCGATCTACGTTTAAGGTATTGACCGGCCTGTTGTTTATTCAGGCGGTGAAAGAGCTCCCAGCCCGTATCTGCCAACCATAAGAAAGGTTTATCATCTTTCAACAGGTATCGCCTGTTATCGCTTACCCTAAACTGGGCGTAGCTTTGTAGTAGAAAAAGTAGAAAGAAAAAACACAGGAAGGTCTTTTTCATAATAGCAGCTTGATGTGGAGTTGTTTTTGATGAATGAAAGTTAATGGATATTTCTCATCGTTTGGGAGATTTTATAATCCCTTTTACTACTATTTAAAATAAAAATGTTCCGCAAATTTGCAGAACATTTTTATTCCAAGTGCCCGGGACTGGATTCGAACCAGCACATTCTTGCGAACGCTGCGACCTGAACACAGTGCGTCTACCAATTTCGCCACCCGGGCAAATTCATCAGGGCTGCAAATATAGAAAATCTAAAAACGTATCCACAAAAAATATGCAATGCCCCCTTAATTAAACAGAAACATTAAATTCCCTCAAGGCATCATTGAGGCTTGTTTTAAGATCGGTAGAAGGCTTACGCTGGCCAATGATTAAAGCACAGCCAACACCATACTCACCGGCAGGGAATTTTTTATTATAAGTACCCGGAATCACAACGCTTCTTGCAGGTACCACCCCTTTTGTTTCTACCGGTTCTGCTCCACTTACATCGATAATTTTTGTGCTCATGGTAAGCACAACATTAGCGCCAAGCACCGCTTCTTTTTCAACCCTCACACCCTCTACCACAATGCAGCGGCTGCCAATAAAACAACCATCTTCAATAATTACGGGACTCGCCTGCAAGGGCTCCAGCACACCACCAATACCTACGCCACCACTCAGGTGTACGCCCTTGCCTATCTGTGCACAACTGCCCACCGTTGCCCAGGTATCCACCATGGTGCCTTCATCTACATACGCCCCGATATTTACATACGAAGGCATCAACACAACATTTTTTGCAAGGTAGGCACCATACCTTGCTATTGCATGAGGTACAGCTCTCACTCCCAGCGAGGCATAGCCGCTCTTTAATTTCATTTTATCATAAAACTCAAAAGGTGGCAGGTTAAAGGTTTGCATTTGCTGGGTGGCAAAGTACATCAGTATCGCCTGCTTCACCCATTCATTCACTACCCATCCGTTTTCACCCGGGCAGGCAGTACGCAACCTGCCTTTATCAAGGTCTTCCATTACCATTCTTACGGCAGTAATATAATTCTCATCTTTCAAAAGCTCCCTGTTACTCCAGGCTTCCTGAATTGACTCCTTTAAATTCATCTTGATGCTGTTTAAATTTTTGCGAAAATAATTAATAACAGGTTCATACAACAATTTCATTTTTTAATTGCTGGTTGCAGTAACATTACAATGCATGATTACAATTTTGGGTTGCCAACGCCGGCATTACTTTCAAAAGCTCGTTTATAAATTGTTATTGTCCAGGCTAAGAAACAATGGGCATCATCGTTGTGTCACTCACTTGTACCTCATACCTATTTGGATCTTTTCCTACATAATAACTAAAATCAAACTGCTCAGTAATATCCAATCGAAAACGCTCGAGTTTACTTATTTGCAACCCTTTTTTGTTTGTAAATCATTTTTAGCTTGGCATATTTTTGCAGCACTGCATTGGCCTGCAGCTTTGCTAATATCCACCCGTGCCAGCCATCTAAAAAGCCTGCTTTTATAAAATAGGCATTCATAAAAGTAAAGGCCGGGCTTAGTACCAGTTTTAAAAATCCAGGTTCGCTTTTTCCTTGCAAATAATATTCCTGGGCACCAAGGCTGGTATATTTATCAGTCTTTGCCGTGTACTCAGAAATTGCCCTGTAGGTGTAATGTAGTAAGTACCCTTTCAGTTTAGTAACCTTTAAACCAGCCACATATTCCAATGCTTCATGTACCAGCTTATTGTTCCACTTTGCAAAATTTTTATGATACAGTCTAGGTTTAATATCAGCCCTCTCCATGCCATGCAACATAAATTTTCCAAAATAAAAATTTCTGCGGTGCAGTGAATATATCTTTTCTGCAAATCCATTTTGCTGTAGCTTCCTGATACAATCAATTAATACATCATCCAATACTTCGTCTGCATCCAGTACTAAAATATAATCGTTTGTTGCTTTAGACACTGCTGCATTTCGCTGCTCACCATAACCAAGCCAGGGCTGATAAAAAAATTGAATGTTTTTTTCGAGGCATATCTCTTTTGTTTTGTCCGTACTGCCACTATCCGCTACAATAATTTCAGTAGCCACTTTGGAGGCAGCATCTAAAGTAGCGGCAATATTTCTTTCTTCGTTAAACGTAATAATAATGACAGAAATATTTTCCATGTTTAAATAAATAATTTTGCAATGAGCAGTATATGCAAAGCTTGAAAAACTTTTAAAGTATTTCTGTAATGATGTAACAGTGGGGTTAGTGATGCTTTGTCTCCAAAGTTAGTAAACCATAGCGATTACTTTCATAATGCTGGGAGATGATTTACCTATGTATCCTAATCAATGAAGATTTGGAATGCTGAACTTTTTTTGATGAATCCGGCTGATAAATTATAAAGCAGGTAAAGATCCCCAGAGGTATATAGTACAAGAGTGCGACGCAACAATGTTCCACATAGCTTCTGTGCCCGGACAAAAAAATGAATTGCTCAAAAGGAGGTTGATTTTACTTACTTATATTTTCTACAAAATGGATTTTATATCTTGCAGTTACAAATTTTAAACCAGCAAAAATGATTATTGGCTTTGATGGCAAAAGGGCTTTTCAAAATAAAACCGGCCTGGGCAATTATAGCCGCTCGCTGGTTACAATACTGGCAAATTACTTTCCGCAAAACCGGTATATTCTATTTGCACCAAGGCATACCAATCTTTTTGATTTAATTAAAGTTGGTAATGCGGAGGTTCGTACGCCGCTAACTTTTATGTATAAACGCTTTGGCGCACTATGGCGGCGGAGGGGTATGGTAAAAGATATTGCTGCTGCCGGGTTAAATATTTATCATGGCCTTAGTAATGAATTGCCGCAGGGTATAGAAAAAGCTGGCGTAAAAACGGTGGTTACTATTCATGACCTGATCTTTGAACGCTTTCCTGAAACATATAATTTTGATGAACGTTATACGCACCGCTGGAAAATAAAAAGGGCCTGTAAAGTAGCTGATGCAGTAATTGCCATCAGCCTGCAAACGAAAGAAGACCTCGTAAATTATTATGGCGTAAAGGCTCACAAAATATTTACCTGTTACCAAAGTTGTAACCCAATATTTCAACAAACCTGTACAGTTACAGAAAAAGAGCTGGTCAAAAAAAGATATGAGTTGCCGGATAAATATTTTTTATTTGTAGGCTCCATTGCGCCTAGAAAAAACCTGCTGGCAATTTGTAAGGCAATGGTATTATTGAAAAAAAAAACTGATATCCCCCTGGTGGTGATTGGTGATGGAAAAAAAGAAAAAGAGGAAGCGAAAAAATTTATGAACGATCATGGTTTGAGCAATCGTTTACTTTTATTAAATGACCTATCAATTTCCAAAGGGCACACCGATATTTCTGTCAATGATTTTCCTGCTATTTATCAGCTGGCCGTGGCATTGATTTATCCATCCCTTTTTGAAGGATTTGGGTTGCCGATTCTTGAAGCATTGTGGAGTAAGCTGCCAGTAATTTGCAGTAATAGCGGTGCAATGCCTGAGGTAGGCGGCGATGCAGTTTTATATTTTGCACCGGATGATATTAATATGGTTGCCCATCATATGCTTGATATTGCCACCAATAATATATTGGCGAAAGAGCTGAGTGAAAAGGGTTTGACACAAGCCCAAAAATTTGCGCCGGAAAAATATGCTGAAAGTATTATGCAGGTATATAACCAACTTTTATGACCCAGTTTAAAAATGATATTGAAGCCTGCCTGGAAGTGTTAAATAATGGCGGAACTATCCTGTACCCAACAGATACCATCTGGGGTATTGGCTGCGATGCAACAAATGAAAAAGCTGCAGAAAAAATTTATTTGTTGAAAAAAAGAATGTCTAAAAAAAGCATGATCATTTTGCTTGCAGAAGAAAAAGACATTTTAAACTACACTACACAACCCGACCTAAAGGTTTTTGATTATCTAAAAGGCATACAAAAGCCAGTTACAGTAATTTATGAAGGTGCAACCGGGTTGGCCAGTAATGTTGTTAATGAAGATGGCACCATTGGGATACGCATTGTGAAAGATGCTTTTTGTAAAATGCTCATCAAGGAATTTGGAAAACCACTTGTATCTACCTCTGCCAATATTAGCGGCTACCCGCCACCGCATATATTTAACGATATTGATATTGCAATAAAAAACGGTGTTGACTATATAGTGCAACACCGCCAGGATGATCTTTATATTGCTGAACCCTCAGCAATTATTCGTTGGAATAAAAATGAAACTCCAACGATACTAAGAAATTGATTTTATAAAATTGCTAGCCCTACACCCACCTGGATGCTTTGACTTTTCCACTTGTCCTGGTTGTCGATATCATTGAGGTTGCTCAACCCAAGTGCATACCGACCATATATTCTAACGCTTGAAAATTTTAATTGCACACCACCAAGCATACTGAAGTCCCCTTTCTTAAATGCGTCTTTTCCGTTTTGTACCAGCTTGGCATTTTGATCCATTAATATTCCAAACTGTGGGCCAACCTGCAGGCTTAAAAAATCGGACGCTTTATAATTTAAAAGAATGGGAATGCTTAAATAATTCAGTTTAACTTTTGAGAGATTGTCTAATTTATACACCTGGCTAAATTTAGTTGCAGTGTCTTGTTTAAATTGATTGAAAACAACTTCTGGCTGAACTGAAAATTTTTTGCCTAAGCCAATTTCAGCAAAACCACCGAGGTGATAACCAAAACTAAATTCATCATTAAAGGATTTTCCGGTAAGCTTATTCACATTAGCGCCACCTTTTATACCTAAATGAAATTGGGAATGTGCCGCTGAAAAAATTAAGGTTGAAAGGAGGAGGGAAAAGAGTTTTGTTTTCATAATTTAAATTTTTAGGTTTTCATAAAGGTTTCAACTTATATGCCAACGGAATAAAAAAAACGATAATTATTTGTTAACCAATTTGAAAGCTTATAATGCATAGCCAATATTAAATACAAATACCTGCGTAAATCTTTTTGAATCTGTAATGGGTAAATAATAATCGAGGTATAATTGTGGCTCAAATGTAAAATTACCAATGGTATAATTAAGGTCAAGGTTCAACCCTACGGATTGCATTTCGAATTTATCTGTTTGCAACTTTGGTAATTTTCCTTTCCTGATAAAATAATTAATCAATGCTACATTCGATTTATGTGTTATGGTAGTTTTTCCACTTCCGGCATTTGCCATTAACGTTGGGGTAAATGCAACCCCATCTAATTTATCCAGCACACCAAACCATAAAAACTTATGGCCCACAGATGCTATCATTGAAAATGCATTTAATTTATAAGTGATAGAATCATACCGGCGCCTGAGTGTACCATTTATAATTGTATCCCTGTGTAGGGCTTCTTTGTATTCACCTGTTGAATAACCAAATGATATGCCCGGTTGCAGCCAGGTTTTCTTATATTTAAATGATGCAAAAAAATCATTTTGAACCGGGGAAGAAAATGAACTGTATTTATCTTTTACAAAGAAATGAGTATAAGAAATGCCCATATCAAAAAATTTATTACCTGCAAGGTAAAAGGCAGGAGTAAGGAAGTACTGACTTGCTCCAAAACCATTTCCATCACTTAATAAGTTGGCCCCTGCGCTAATGCTTAATCCAGACTTGTGAAAATAGCCTACAGAAGGCGAGTAAATTACTGTATTGGTAGTACTTTGTTTTGCATTCAATGAATTATTGCTCAGGCTAAAAAGGCGGTTACCAATTCCAATATTTACAAAGGCATAACTTGTTGGCCTGGCTGCAGAATCGAGCAGGTTCATCAGGTCCTGCATCATTTGTAATGAGTCGTTTTTTGATAGGGAGGTTTCAGGATTTTGAGCAAAATTTTTATGTGAGAATATTACCAGGACGGTTAAAAAAATAAATACTTTTTTCATTATTTAAGATTAAGCAGTGAACAAGCGCTGATATGACCTGATAGTTTAAACTAAGTTTAAATTATAACGATAGCTTGCCGTTAATATTTTTTAAAGGTATCAAACTATCTACTTATTTAATTGGGTTATGTAGTTGCAAAGCGTTACTTTTGCGAAATTATTTATAACGAGTATTGCATGAAGTGCCCAAAAGGCTGTTGAAATTATAATTTACTTTAACTTTTTTAATTAGGAATTTAAGTAGCATACCAACAGGAATAGCATATCATGTAAACACAAAAAAACATTTACATGAATGCATTTGAAGCCTTAGGCTTAAACGAACAATTAGTACAAGCTGTTACAGAAATGGGATTCGAAACTCCCACCCCCATCCAGGAAAAAGCTATCCCCGTTTTATTATCAGGAACCACCGACTTTGTTGGTTTGGCGCAAACCGGCACCGGAAAAACTGCTGCCTTTGGTTTACCATTATTACACCTGATTGACACAACCCAAAAACACCCGCAAGCCTTAATCGTATGCCCTACCAGGGAACTATGTTTACAGATTTGTAACGACCTGATGAATTTTAAAAAACATGTGAAAGGACTGAGTGTAGAACCAGTATATGGCGGAGCATCCATCGTAATGCAGATTAGGGAATTAAGAAAAGGTGTACAAATTGTTGTGGCTACACCAGGCAGGTTAATTGATATGATTGAAAGAAAAGCCATCGACCTGCAAAAAGTTAAGTACGTTGTACTTGATGAAGCTGATGAGATGTTGAATATGGGGTTTAGAGATGATATTGATTTTGTTTTAAAGAATACAATATTAAGAGAAAGCACCTGGATGTTTAGCGCAACAATGCCTGCCGCCGTAAAAGCAATTTCTAAAAACTTTATGGATAACCCAATTGAGGTTACCATGGGTAAAAAGAATACAGCGAATGTAAATATTGATCACCAGTATTTTATTACGCCTGCCCATAGCCGTTATGATACATTAAAACGCCTGGTAGATTTTAACCCGGGGATGTATGGCGTAATTTTTACCCGTACAAAAGCAGATGCACAGGAAGTAGCAGAACGCCTGGTAAAAGAAGGTTATGATATTGAAGCACTGCATGGTGATTTAACCCAGCAGCAACGTGATAAAGTAATGGGACGTTTCCGTTCAAAAAGCATACAGCTATTAATTGCAACTGATGTAGCTGCAAGAGGAATTGATGTGGATGGTATTACACATGTAATCAACTACGAACTACCGGATGATATAGAAGTTTATACCCACCGCAGTGGCCGTACCGCACGTGCCGGCAAAAGTGGCATTTGTATTACTATCTGCCACAGTAGGGAGTCTTACAAAATCAGGTCTATCGAAAAAATGATCAACGCACAATTTCATCGCCTGGATATACCAAGTGGTAAAGATGTATGCCGCAAACAGTTTTTTCATTTTATGGATAAGTTGATGGAAGCTGATATAAGCAATGGAGAATACGAAACCTATATGCCAGACCTGCAACAAAAATTTGCGGAGGTTAGTAAGGATGAGGTTTTAAAAAGAGTGGCTGCATTAGAGTTCAATCATTTTTTAAAATACTACCAAAATTCTGATGACTTAAATGCCAAGACCGATTCAAGAGAAAGAAGAGAATCGAGCTTTAATAGGGAGGCAGGTAATGGTGACAGAAGAGAGCGTACTTCTTTTAGCAGGGCCGACAATGGTTACAGCAGGTTGTTTATAAACCTGGGCACTAAAGATGGTTTTTACAAAGCCAGCTTTTTACAATTCATTTTAGATGAGAGCAATTTAAATAAAGAAGTGTTGGGCAAAATTGATATCAGGGAAATGAATGCATGGGTGGAAGTAGATAAAGCTGCTGCTGCAAAAATGATTAAAAGCATGGATGGGAAAAAATACAATGGCCGCCTGGTAAGAATGAATGAGGCTGATGGTGGATTTAAAAGACCAACAGATGAAGGAAGGAGTGACCGTAGCGAAAGAGGTGAAAGACCTGAAGGCAGGAAAAGAATTCCGATGAGAGAGAACAGATAATTTTTAAAATAATAATAATAAAAATGCCGGAAAATTTTCCGGCATTTTTTTATGTGGATTATCGAATAAATAAAAAAAAATTAACCCATTGGATTGGTTTGAATGCACCTGATATTTTGTTAATTAAAATGTAGGTAAAGATCCCCAATGGTATGCGGTACAAGGGAGTGACACAACGATGTTTAATTGAAATACAAATGTCTGTACACAAAAATGTATTGACTCCATTGTACTTACACCAATTCAATAACGGTAATCTCCGGTAATATACCTACCCTGCCCGGGTAACCGATAAAACCAAATCCGCGGTTGATGTAAAGTTTTTGTTTTACATCTTCGTATAGTCCCGCCCATTGCTTATATACATATTGAACGGGGCTCCATTTAAAACCAGGGATGTCTATTCCAAATTGCATACCGTGGGTGTGGCCGCTAAGCATCAGGTCGATATCTGCATACTTAGGTTTTATTTCTGCATCCCAATGGCTGGGATCGTGGCTCATCAGTATTTTAAAGGGATATTTTTCTGTGCCGGGATGTGCAAGATCCATTCTGCCATGCTTTGGAAAGTTGGATTTAGCACTCCAGTTTTCTATACCGAGCAATGCAATCTGATCACCGTTTTTTTCAAGCACTACATGCTCGTTCATTAACAACCTCCATCCTAATTTTGCATGAACTTCTTTCAGGTTTGCCAGGTTTTGTGTTTTGCTTACACCGTTTACGGGCCATTTTACATAGTCGCCATAATCATGATTGCCCAGCGTAGAATATACGCCCAATGGGGCTTTCAATAAATTAAAAACATCCAGGTAATCATCCATCTCAGTAGCTTTATCATTCACCAGGTCTCCGGTAAAAAGTATTAGGTCTGCATTTTCTTTTAGTATCGTTTCTACCCCATGGTGTACTGCTTTTTTATCTGTAAAACTTCCACTGTGTATATCACTGATATGTAAAATTTTCATCCCTTTAAATCCTCCTGGCAAATTTTCAAATGCCAGTTGCACCCTTTTTATATCGTACTTGTATTTATTACCAAAGCCGTACACCAAACTGCTAAACAATCCGCCCCCTACTGCCAAACCAAGCCAGCTTAAAAAAACAGACCGGGTAATACCTTCGCCATTCATGCCTTCACCTTCGGTATTGTTATAAAATAATTTACTAGCTATCCATTGGGCTACCCTGCGGATATCATCAATTACAAGAAAAATTAAAGCAGTAATTTTTGCAAGAAATAATCCAATAATAATAGCAAATAAATAAGTTCTTACTTTCCGGGGAAGCAACTGCTGATCCGTTAATGCAAATACAAGAAAACCGGCAACTGCCAATATTGTAATCCCCCAATAAATACTATAGATTATTGTTCGTGTTTTAGGAGATGCAGATTGACTAACTGTTTTAACAGCTTGGAAAATATAAGAATCAACCACCAACATAACCAATATAAAAATAAAAATACCAAAGGGGGAACGCATGAATAAATTTTTAAGTTTTTTGTTTACTGTTTACTGTTTTCAATTTACGGTTTACTATTTGCTGTTTAAAGTTTTACAGAATCGAATACTATTAGTAATTTGTTAATTTTTGATGGCTGATATTTGATTGCTTGCTTGCTGTTTATTGGTTTTTTATTTATTGCTTATTTTTACTGTATTTAAAGATCATGCATTTAGGTAAAATTGCCATCAGCCAAAAAACTCTCATCCGTAAACAGTAAACCGTAAACTATAAACTTCCCCCACCTGTCCATTTAATAAATTCGTCAAGCTGCTGATTGATGGCCTGCAAAGTGTTATCATCCGAAAAATGCCCATCTTCATCTATTAGTTTATCAACAGAAGAAATGGGTAACAGATGAGGCAGTACCGTTACTTTTACATGGTTTAATACACTTACCAGGTGATCCATTCCTCTTAAATTACCGGCCCTTCCTGTAGAAACACCCACTACCATCGCCTTTTTATACCACCATAACGCATGCGTTTTTCCTGTATCAAACAATAGCTTTAATGCACCGGGAAAACTACCGTTATATTCAGGTGATATGATAATATATTTATCGGCAGGGATGATGAATTCATTTTCTATTTTTTCAAAATCAGCATCCCTTGTTAAAAGGTTCAGCCCTTCCAGCGAAAGTAATTTAGATTGAATTGATTTTTCGTTTAACAACCGCTGGTATTCCTTTGCCACTTTAAGGGTGTTGCTTCCCATCCTGTTTGTTCCTGATATAATTAAATACATGTTTGTTTTTTATGAATGACTTTCCCGGAGGGTAACAACAAAGAACCGGCATTGTTGCCAAATATATGCCGAATGGTTAAATTTGTCAAGCTGTCATAAAAGCAAGCCTTTTATGATTGAATGCATTGTAAAAAAAATAAAGGTAGGCGATTTTAAAAGATGGCTATTGGGTTCACTTTTAAAACAGCTATTACGTTTCTACCCGTTTGTTTATAGTTGCATTTCAAACAGTACCTTTGCCCATTCTTTTAAAACCGTTTACCAGGTTTAAAAAGAAACAGAAAACTGCAGCACTAAGTTTATAACATTAAATGACAACCCGTTAGGAGAAAGTATGGCAAGGATAATAGGTATAACAAACCAAAAAGGAGGCGTAGGAAAAACAACAACTGCCATTAATCTGGCCGCTAGCCTGGCGGTACTGGAATATAAAACTTTACTGGTAGATGCTGATCCACAGGCCAACAGTACCACCGGCGTTGGGTTCGATCTGCACAATGTTACACAAAGCCTGTACGATTGCATGGTAAATGAAGTAAATGCAAAAGATGTGTTGCTAAAAACTGATATTTCATACCTCGATCTTATCCCTTCGCACATCGACCTGGTAGGTGCCGAAATTGAAATGATCAATTACCCAAACAGGGAAGGCGTATTAAAAAAAATTTTAGAACAGGTTCGAGATGAGTACGATTTTATCGTAATCGATTGCTCACCCTCACTCGGGCTCATTACAGTAAATGCACTGGTAGCTTCAGATAGTGTGGTAGTGCCGGTACAAACTGAATTTTTCGCACTCGAAGGCCTGGGCAAATTATTAAACACCATTAAAATTGTTCAAAACAGGTTAAATCCTGAGCTGCAGATTGAAGGTATATTAATGACGATGTACGATGGCCGCCTGCGCCTTTGCAACCAGGTAGTGGCCGAAGTAAGAAGGCATTTTGAAGAAATGGTTTTCACCGCCATCATACACCGCAATACCAAATTAAGTGAAGCGCCCAGTTTTGGCAAGCCGGTAATTTTGTACGATGCCGATAGCAAGGGTTCAGTAAATTACCTGCACCTGGCCAAGGAAATTTTGCAAAAAAACAACCTTACCAAAATCAATCAGGCAGATAAAGTGATGCAATAACAACAAAGGGAAAGCAACTTTAAAGTTTAAATATTTTTTTTGCCCGGGCAGTTGAATATGAATTTAACATCGTTGCGTCGCACTCTTGTACTGCATACCATTGGGGAACTTTTCCTGCGTTATCTGTTTGCCTGCCGTAGTAATAATTACAAATTAAAATAAAGAACAGCATAAATAATTCAGCATATAAATATGAACACGCCAATTAAAAATACAGCCGCTACAAATAAAAAAGATGCCCTCGGAAAAGGCATACGCAGCTTGCTTCAAAATATAGATGCAGATCTTAAAAGTACAGCCGGTAATTTAAAAACCGATGTGGTTGAAAAAACAACTGCCATCAATCGTGTACGGCTCGATGAAATTGAAGTAAACCCGAAACAGCCCCGTAAAGATTTTGATGAAACAGCACTCAGCGAACTGGCTGCATCTTTAAAAATGCACGACATCATTCAGCCATTAACCGTAAGCAAAATGGCCAATGGTAAATACCGGCTAATTGCAGGTGAGCGACGCTTTAGGGCAGCAAAAATTGCCGGGCTAAAAGATGTACCGGTGTACATTCGCCAGGCAAATGATTCAGACCTGCTTGAACTTTCCCTGCTCGAAAATTTACAACGTGAAAATTTAAATGCAATAGAAATATCCCTTAGTTACAAAAGGCTGATGGATGAACTGGACTATACCCAGGAGCAGGTAGCAGAGCGCATGGGCAAAGAAAGAAGCACCATTACAAATTATATCCGCCTGCTAAAATTACCGCCAGATATACAAATAGCCGTACGTACAAATGTAATAAGCATGGGCCATGCAAGGGCGTTGGTAAATGTAGATATGGTAGATAAACAACTGTTTATATTTTCAGAAATCAAAAACAAATCCTTGTCAGTACGCCAAACAGAAGACCTGGTGCGTAACATGTACACAGGTGGAAGTGTTGTTAAAGAATCCGTAAAACCCTCATTGCCCCCAGCTTTTAAAAAGATAGAAGATAATTTAGCATCGCACTACAATACCAAGGTTAAGCTGGTACATAATAAAAAAGGTTATGGTGCAGTTACCTTCGAGTATTATTCCCTGGAGGAACTAAACGGATTGCTGGATAAGCTGGATATTAAAGTAAGTTAATGCGTAAGCCACTGTTTATATTTTTATTTATTGCTGTACATTTTTTTTGTGGCAAGCTATCGGCGCAGGTTAGTAAGGATACGCTTATTGTAACCGGAAAACAATTACCCACGGATAGTACCCTGCCAACAAAAAGCAAAAAAAAACATGATCCCCGTGTGGCCACCAGGCGCTCTGCCATGTTACCCGGCTGGGGCCAGATTTACAATAAAAAATATTGGAAACTACCGCTTGTTTATGGTGCATTGGGCACTACTGCCGGCATATTTTTTTACAATGTAAAAACTTATAAGCTCTTAAAACTTGCATACATCTACAAAACAGATACCCTTGCCAATGATGATTTGATAGATCCACGGTTTAAAAATCTTTCAGCCGGCGCATTACGGAGTTATCGTAATTCTTTCCGGCAAAGTGTCGATTATTCTGTGCTTTTTTTCATTGTATTCTGGGGATTAAATGTGGTGGATGCTACCGTAGATGGGCACCTGAAAGCTTTTGATGTAAACGATAATCTTAGCCTGCAACTGAAACAAGGATACAGCCCCATGGCAAATACTACCGGCATCAGCCTTGTGTTAGACATACATTCCCGAAAAATAAAGAGTCGCAAATAATTATATTTGCCATTTTTAACCAGCAATAAAACAGTATGAGTTCAATTACTACTACCCCTTTTGAGCAAACAAAAAGCCTGAAGATAGCCCTCGTTGGATATGGTAAAATGGGTAAGGCCATTGAAGAAGTGGCAATACAAAGAGGGCATACAGTATTGCTTAAAATTGATATTAATTCGGTTGAAAAATTTACAACTGAAAACTTACAGGCTTGCGATGTAGCCATAGAATTTACCAGCCCACACAGTGCAGTAGATAATATCCTTACCTGCCTGCAGGCAGGCATTCCGGTAATAAGCGGCAGTACCGGTTGGCTGAGCGACTGGGAAAAAGTAAAATCAACCTGTGTAGCACTGAATGGCTCACTTGTATATGCAAGCAATTACAGTGTGGGTGTAAATATTTTTTTTGAAATAAATAATTTGCTTGCCCGCCTGATGGATCAGCATACGGACTATGATGTATTGCTGGAAGAGATACACCACACAGAAAAAAAAGATGCACCAAGTGGTACAGCTATTACACTTGCCGAGCAGATACTTCAACACCTGAGCAGAAAAAAAGAGTGGGTAAACCATACCACGTTATCTCCACACGAGCTATCCATTGTAAGTGAAAGAATTGACCCGGCACCGGGTACACATAAAATTAAATACAGCTCACCCATTGATGATATTGAGATTATTCATACAGCCCATAACCGCCAGGGCTTTGCCACAGGCGCTGTATTGGCTGCGGAATTTATAAAAGGAAAAAAGGGAATTTTTAGTATGAAAGATGTGCTGGGTTTTTAAAAACCACCATTGATTGTATTGCTTAAAATCGCCGAAATAGTTATTTACTGTTTTCATCTTTCAATCCTTTCAGCAAAGCATATATTGCCATTGAATGGCCGTGACCAAGCTCAAAATCGTCTTTAAGCCATTTTACAATATCACCTGCTTTTATGGATGTTTTAATGGTCGCATTTTCCATAAACCCTTTTTTTTCTGCAAGTTTTTTAAAGTCCTCCGGCCCCTTGCCTGTTTTTTCTTTTATAGTAGTAAGATATCCCTGGAATGACATGATGATTGATTTTAGAAATTAAATATGATTGAATTTATTTTTGTTGAGTTTATCATAAGCAACCCATGAAACAATAAGAATAACTAAAAATAAAAGAGGGAACAATGCCTGCATACCAAACCCATCCACAGCCCAATGGCTGATTGAAGCAAAGATAAAATCAAATGCAAAACCTGCGTACGCCCACTCTTTAATACGGTTTGGCACCTTCGGAATAATTAATGCCAATGTACCGGCTATTTTAAAAACTACCAACGCATTGCCAAAATATTCGGGGTACCCCAGGTGCCTGATACCTTCTTTAGCAAGTTCTGTTTGTGATGTTAAGGCAGGTAACACTCCTTCAAAAAGAAATATCAAAATGGTAGTTGACCAATAAATAATTTTAGTTTTCTTTTCTGCAGTCATAATGTATTTTTTTCGTTTAATGATAAAACAAAGTTAGCTAACCTTCCTATTTTAGGAGGGTGCAATTGAAGCAATATAAAGGGGTGTTTACGACAAAGTGGAAAAGAACCCATGCTGGTTGGGAAACGTTGTATAGAAAAATTATTGACCCATCAAAGAAGCAGCAATACTCAACATCGTTGTGTCACTTGCCGACAGTATTTGTCGGCATCCCGATGTTACACTTGAATCGGGACTTTTACGTCATACCTATGTGGATCTTTAATTGCGATTTACATAAATACTCATAAATTTTTAACGCCCTACCATAAAATAAAATACAGGTATTCCCCCTTTGCATATTTTAATAAAAGTTCCCCAATGATACAATGTACAAGAGTGCGACGCCTGTGAAGCTTAATTGAAATACTTCTGTTGGGACAATAATTTTTTTATACTACCAATAAAAATCCCCACGAAAGCGTGGGGATTTTTTATTGAAATATTTTTTATAATTTACTGGGCAAGTGATATTCTTAATTGTACACCAGCCCTTGTATTGGTAATGGGCGCACTTGAAGAAATGTATGGGTTCACCCTTCGCTGATCGAAAAATAATTTTATGTTGATCCTGTTATTGAGGAAATAATCGATGGTTGGCGTAATGGTAATTTCTTTACTGCCACCGGTTGGCAAAGTAGAATTTTGATCGAGCCGGTTATTGACAGTAACATTATCCCTGATCTTAAAATCGAGCCTGAAATTGATTTCATTGTCGAGCTTGCCAGTGCCTTCCTTACTTAAGAACTTTGGCAATTTTAAGCCCCCAAATAATTTTAGGCCACGCTTACGGAAACCTGCTCCTATTGCAAACTCGGTTGACCTTGTTTCGCTCAACTGAAAATCTACCAGGCTTAAACTGAGGGTGCGTTGTTTGGTATAATCTACCTTAAACTGCAATTGGTTGGTGAACATAACATCTACGCCAACCAGCGGTGCAAACTGCTCCTGTATGGTAATATTCGGCACCATAAAATATGGTATAAAATTATTGGAAAGCGAATCATAAAAAGAAGGATATCCAAAGCGTGAAACATCCTGGTAAAGCAATGCAGATGTAAATCCGTTCATACTGAGGCTTCCATTATAACCATGCGATAAAGTGAAATTGCTGATTACTTTCTCCAGCCCTTTTATCCGGCTGAGGCCGGTATAATCCAGCTTCCAGTTTGGCCTGGGGATAATATTGCGAAAAGGATTTGATTTGAGATTAGGATTGCTTTGTTTGATCAGGCCCACGGTATTAGGATCCTGCCCGGAATAAGCGGCAATGAATGCAGGGATTAATACATCATTTGCATAACGGCCATATCCATACGCATAGCCATCTGTGCCGACAGGCTGCCCGGTACTGTAAGGATTTGAAGCCCCTAACCGCTTTGAAATGATGAGGCGGTTATCCTGAAATTTTTGAAACGTGGCGGAGATCTGGTTAGGGTCAAACTTGCCAAACAATGTTTTATAAGAGATATAACTTACATCGAACCCACCACCGCTGTAAGGGCTCAGGTGCCCGAAATTATTTCCGGAGCCGGTGGTATCCTTAAATAATTCCGAATAGCTTTTATTAAATGTTTTATTTAGGTTGATACTTATTGCCAGGTCACGTACCGGCTCAAGCTGTGCTGATAAAGTTATCCGCTGATCAAAAGATTGCTGCAGGATGGTATTGAACATGCTGTCTTTTGTAATGAGCCCTTTTCGTGCTGCATTGTTGAGCCAGTTGGTATCCGGTTGCCTGCCCATTATAAATCCAAAATCAGGTTGCATACTGCGGAAGTTGCGGCCTACGAATTGGGTGCTGTCGAGGTACCCGGGTAATCGGGTATTTGCATTTTCCGATACGGAAATATTCACCTGTTTTACACTTGTTATCAATTTACCAAATACACGGCCCAGGGTTCCGACATCGGGCAGGTAGTTGGGGTCTTTGATACGGGTGGTTTTTATGCGCCTGAATTTTTTAGTGGTGATGCCATTTTTGGTAATGGTCCTAAACAAAGAATCCTTCCGTATATTTTTTTCTTTTTTTGCTCCCTCTACCCGTGGTTGCTCAATGGCCCGAAAGAATTTAATTTTACTATACAACCTTGTAAAATCAAGCTGGGCAGTGGCTTCCTGGCTTTGGCCGTTTTCTAGAATATTTCCCAACTCTACTGCCAGGCGTGAGGCGCCAATCCACCGGTAATTTGCCTGGTATTTTAAATTCACTGTTGTCCAATCCAGCAAAGGAAATTTAGCTGTTGGTAAAGTGTAAGAGATATTAGCTGTTTGGTTATATAATGTGTTTCTTCCTCCACGCATCAGGTTTTTCCAAAGCGTATCTTTTTTAGGTTTGGTATCAATACGGCCAAAAGGTTCATCTACCCTGGAATTATTGGTTGCTGTGTAATCAAAATTGATAGAACGGGTAAGTGCCCAACGTGCTATATAATCTCTTTGGAAGGTTAAATATTTATCATAGGTTTCGGGGATTTTATATTTATCCGAACCCACACTTCGTGGTCGGATGGCACCAAACTGGCGGTGAATATCTGCCCTGAAACTTAGTTGGGAAGGGATAGGGTTTATGTTGAAATCTTTTACCAGGTCGAGCCAATGCTTTTTTCTTTTTGTAAAAAATTTCATTTTTTTAAATGGTTCAATGTAAACAGGCTGAGGTGTAAAATTATATCCCAGGCCACCGCGGTGCCGGGTAACTTCATTGTTTTCTATCAGGGGGTTATGTGCAGTTACATTGATGTAAGAATAACTGAGGTCAAAATTAGAGATATCATAAATTTTGGGTTTTTTATTGTTGGTGCGGTTTTTTCTAACGTTGGTAAAATTTAGGGTTTTTGTACTGGTAAAATCTACCGCTGCTGTTTTAATGGAATCTCTTTTGTTGGCTGGAGTTACATTCAGTTTGTCTTTTAATTTAATGTCCAGGTCATAAGGGTCATACTCGGGCATGCTAATCGTTTGAGAATAACTTGCAAATACCGGGATGGATATGGCCGCTTTTTTTGGCAGCAGTTTTCCTAATTCTAAATTAGCAGCTACATCCATTTGCGTAAAATTGTCCCTGTATCTTTCGTTTACCCTTTGCTCCAACGTGCCAAAACCTGTTGTATGTTTTGTAATTGATCCGGTTACAGTTCCGAGGTCGGCGAGGTTCATATCAATGCGGGCCATTGCTGCCCATCCTCCCTTTTCATTGATAGAAGTTAACCGCAACTCGTTCACCCACATTTCGCCGCAGGCGCTACCAACATTTGTATTTTCTACCCCTATCAATACGCCCCGCAATTCTCCCAAATTTGGATCTCCCAGTATAGAATATGTTTGCCCGCCTGGCTGCAACTTTCTATAAATGGTGGTAGGTATGCCATTCAAATTTCTTTCCTGCTTTAATTTTGGTAGTAAAGTAAGGTCCACATTAAGGTTGTTGATGGCCCTCCATAATGTATCGTTGTATGCATCTGAATTAGGGGTCAAATTTATACCAGCAGAAAGCGGTGTCATATAAAGCGGGATCCTTATCTCGTAATAATTACTTACAAAATCAGTACCTACCCTTATTACTGCGGTAAGGTCACGGTCTTTAATAATATTAGGCGTTTTTACATTATTTTCTGCATGGATATACATTGATAAATTTCCATACTGCCTGATATCCCTGTTAGCAAAAGTTTGCTGCACACCCCTTGCATCACCTTTATTAAGGTTACAAAACTGAAGCGACATACTCTGCTCATTCTGCAGGAGGTTTACGCCATTATTACTTTGAATTTGCTGCCGCTGGATATCTCTTGGTGTGCGGTAAGGTAATGGTGAACGTTTATCATTTTCTTCAATATTTACCCCGTTTACATTAAAATCAACATTGGTATTTAATGGGGAATAAGTACCGGTAGAATCAATTTTATTGAGAAACCTGCGCCAGATATTCCGGGTAAGTTCAAGCTTGCCAAAACGCATTACTGTTTCATCTTCAAAATCTGTAAGAAACATACGGATGAAACGGATAGATTTAAAGTCCGGGATATTTCCTATCCTGCGGTTGTAGGAGCCAATGGGCACACGAAACTGGTACCATATTTCATTTCTGCTGGTACCATCCGGTAAACCAGTAATAGCTACAATCTTTTTATCAACAATGTAGTTTACGCCTATCTGCATTACAGGATCGGTGGGAGGTTTGATGTCAACTATATATTGAAAATACTCTTCGCCTTCGTTCATGGTGTTATCCCTGTTCAGGTCTTCTGCATCGGGATATAATGTGGCGGCTGAAGAAAATATTGAACCATCATTTACTTTTGAATTCCCCTCAGGGTTGTTGAAGTTTTTATATCTTTTAAGGATACCATCCGTTGCTGTAAAAGAATTATCCCTGTAATGAATATAGTCATCTGCTGAAGGATCATTGGCTACCTGCTGAAATGATGTACTGTTTACCACTCCCTGTAACTGTGTTAAA